>JAISZM010000100.1 GCA_031269205.1 Eubacteriales Family XIII. Incertae Sedis bacterium
CTGTCGTTTGCGAGTTCCAGCGTGCCGAGAAACTCCAGCAATCTCGAACTCGCGTTCAGCCCCTTGTCCGGAGTGGAACCGTGGGCGCTGACGCCGTGCGCGTGTATCTCAAAGGACTTGCCGATGCCTCTGCCCGTCAGACGATAGCCCGATGAAGCGCGGTACTCTGCCACCTTCTCCTTCACTCCGTTGAAGCCCTTGCCCGAGTCCTCCGTAATGATGGCCTTCGCGCCGTCCGGCACCATGTTCGGCGCGTTGCCTCCCGTGACCGAACGCACGGAGATGCCCGTTTCGCCGTCCTTTGAAAGTTTTTTCGCGAGGTCAAAGTTGATCACCCCCATCTCGCCATTGACCGCGGGAAAGTCGCCGTCAGGGGAAAAACCAAAGTCGGGCAAGCCCGCGACTTCGAGGTATTTATTCATCCCAATCCAGCCCGTTTCCTCATCGAGTCCAATGATGATCCTCACGGTTTTCGAGGGTGTGAAGCCGCTGTCTTTCAGAGCTTTCAGCGCCAGATAGACGGCCGCGGCGGGACCTTTGTCGTCGGATGTCCCGCGCCCGTATATCCTGCCGTCCGCGATGTCTGCATCGAAGGGGCCATGTACCCACGCGCCGCCGGCCGGCACGACATCAAGGTGCACGGGGATACCGAGCACGCGACCCGCCGTACGCGGCGTGTCGCCGACAGGGCCGGCGGTAGATTCCGCGTCGCCAGCCGCTTCGCCGGCCGCGAGTTCGCCGTCCGCGACGTCAAGGTCGTCCTCGCCGCCCGACGTGCCGGCCAACTCGATGTGTCCGCCCCAGCCGTCCGCGTCGAAGACGTCGAATCCGTCCGCGCGGGCGCGTTCGAGCAGGCGGCCATAGACCTCGGCCACGGCCTCCCCGAAAGGCGCGCCTTCCTTCGCTTCGCCGAGCACGCTGGGAACTTTGATAATCTCGCGCAAAAATTCGACGATCTCGTCGCGTCGGTCGTCTATCAATTCATGATAGTTCATAGACGCTATACCGCTTCGACCGAGGCGATCTCCGGATATTCTTCCTTCAAGAGCCGCTCTATGCCGCCCTTGATCGTAGCCTGAGCGTGCGGACAGCCCGCGCAATGCCCGAGCAATCTTATCTGCACGACCTTGCCATCCGTATAGTCTATGAACTCGACGTCGCCGCCGTCCCTCTGCAGATATGGTCTGATATTTTCCAACGCTTTTTTTATGTTATCTTCCATAAGGTTACCTTCTTTCTCCGCCGCGTGGGCGGCGGCTCCTGCTACTGGACAATATTATAGCACAGAGAGGAACACGTTATACGGCGCGGCGCTTTTGCTGTCTGCCGAGGGAACGAACGAGGTGTGATGAGCGGCTAATCCATTGACAACGAGCGCGAATCACTGAGGTGTAATGGGCGGCTAATCCATTGACAACGAGCGCGAATCGTGTTTGAATGAAAACAGTGACGAGCGTGACGCTCGAAATGTTTGCGTTGATGCTTGCGTTATTGTTTGCGTTAAGGAGGATACGGTTATGAAATGGGTATGTGACGTATGCGGTTATGAGGTTGAGAGCGATGCGCCCCCCGAGGAATGCCCGGTCTGCGGGGTAGACTCAAGCCACTTCGAACAGGCTTGAAACGCGCGGAAACATCAGAGGACTTCTCAAACGAGCGGACGGCGACCAACGCCGCCCGCTCTTGATTTTTCTATATCTCCCGCCCCGCTTTGTTCGCTTCCTCAAAGCGCTTTATCTTCTTTGACGTCGTTACGAGAAAATCTTCGTCGCGCAGATAGACTTTGCGTATGCGCTTGAATATCGGCAGCTCCGCGTTGACCTTGTCGACCTCCTCGTGTACGAGAGCGTCTATCTGCTCCTGTGTCGGATCGTCGCCGAGGGCTTCCTTGACTCCCTCGGGATCGGGCTTCAACGTGAGGGCGATGACCGTGTCGTCGCTCTTTTCCGAACTCCCCTCCCACACCATCATCTCGCCGAGCGCGGCCGAACGCCCCAGGAAGTATTCGAGTTCCTCGGGGAACACATTCTTGCCCGTCTTGGTGATGATGACGTTCTTCTTGCGACCCGTGATGAACACGAAGTTGTCGTCGTCGATGTAGCCGTAGTCGCCGGACCGGAACCACCCGTCCTCCATGACCTCAGCCGTCGCGGCCTCGTCCTTGTAATAGCCCATCATGACGGCGTCGCCGCCTATGACGATCTCGCCTATGCCCGTCTCCGGGTCGGGATCGTCTATGCGCGCGTAGAAGCCTGGCACGATGTAGCCCGCGCTGTCGGACTTGCCGTCGTCTATCGGGTTCAGCGCGCAGATGGGCGCGCTCTCGGTCAGACCGTAACCCTGTACGGCACCGATGCCGAAGTCCTTGATTCCGTCTATCACGGCCGGGTCGATGGCCGCGCCTCCGCATATGAGCAGGCGCATATTACCGCCGAACAAAGCCCTGATCTGCTTGAAGAAAACGTTACCGAGGTCTATGCCTATCTTCTTCGTGACCCTGTTCACAGAGACGACGCGCCTCAGCAGTTTCTCCTTGTTCTGCTTGCGGACGTTCTGCCATATCTTCTTGTACAGGTTCTCGAAGATGAGCGGGACGCCGAGGAACACCGTCGGATGCGCCTCCGCGAGATTGTCCACGATGTAGCGCAGCCCCTCGCAGTAGGCTATCGACGAACCCTGCGTCAGCGGGATGATAAAGCCGCAGGTCGCTTCGTAGGTGTGGTGCAGCGGCAGGAATGAGAAGAAGATGTCGCTCGGCACGATGCCGATGACCGTGGTCGCGATCATGCACTCCGCCGCGATATTCTTATGGCTGAGCATGACGCCCTTCGGCGTACCCGTCGTGCCGGAGGTGAAGATGAGGATGCCGAGCCGCTCCGCGTCTATCTGCGCGTCCAGAAACCGCCTGTCGCCGTCCGCGAGAAGTTTCTCGCCTTCGCCTATGAGCGTGTCCACGCTTGTCTCGGCCGGGTCGAGGTCGCCCAAACCCGCGGCGGGATTCCCGGAGGCTGAGCCTTCGGCGGCCGGGTTCGCCGCTGAGCCTTCAGTTCCCGGATTTGCCGCTGAGCCTTCGGCGTTCGGATTTGCGCCCGAGCCTGCCGGCTTCACGTCCTGTCTTATCCAAAGGGTTATCCGCGTCCTGCCGCCTTCTCTGATCTCCTTCATCATAGCCGCGAATTTTTTCGGATAGAATATCGCCTCCACCCCGGCCGTGACGAGAAGGTTCTCTATCTCGCCCTTTTGGAGTTCCTTGTCGAGAGGAACCACGACGCCCGTCCCGCAGGCGACGGAGAGATAGGCCGTGGCCCACGCGTAACTATTGTCGCCGACGACGGAGATGTTCGCGCCCGCGAGTCCGCGGGCCATGAGCGCCGTGCCTGTGCGGTTGACGCGCGCAAGCGCCTCCTTGTACGTGTGCTTCGCGTAGGGCTCCCCATGCGACGGTTTCTCCCAAAACGCGGGCCGGTCGCCCCACTTCTCCGTGCTCGTCTCAAGCATCTGCTTGATGTTCACGATCGGGCGTATCTCGTCCATGACGCCCGCCTTGTCGTTAAATCTCATGTACTTGTCCGGATTGTTGCGGAGGGAATCGTACACCCCCTTCGCCCACGCGGTATCACGCTCAACGATTTTCGCGTACTCGTCCTCCGGTATAGACTGCTTATACGACATGACTACCTCTCCTTTCACACAGGTGAAGACTCGCGGCACGAGCATTCGCTTGTGGCGACACACCGCACTAATGTTTTTATTATAAAACAATTTCCCGGCGTTTTCATCAGGAATTTTCTCCCGATAAAGTGATACGCCATCGGCGGGAGGAGGATGCCGACAGCGCATTGTTGAAAGGTGTATTAGGATGATGTACTTCTTTTATACCCCGTTTTCCTTAAATTAAACATAAAAAGTGTAAATAGATTATTTTTTGCGATCCGTGTTGAACCGTGTCGCTATCGCTCGGATGCGCGACGGATTTTTTTCGTCGTCGTCTTGTCAAAGGGCGTATCGCGCAGGGCGACGCGCGCGACGCGCGAGTGGAGCGGCAAGGATGCGTTCGCCTTGTCAATTTCGCGGTCTAGTATCTTGCGCATGTCGTCGGCTGACGCGTCGCCGAAATCGCGTTTGATGGCGTCCATGTCGGGAAATATCTCCGCGCTGACGACGGGGTCGTCCTTACGGTCTTCGCCAAGTGACGCAAAGGAGGCGGCCTTTTTGGTGTTCCTTCCAGGCTCGCCCGATACGACGGCCTCCTCTATGTAACGCGACTTCCGCAAGCGGCATTCCACCTCCTCGGGGTAGACGTTCTTGCCGTTTTTCAGGACGACGACGTTCTTCACGCGGCCCGTTATGTAGAGGAAGCCGTCGTCGTCGAAGCGGCCGAGGTCGCCCGTGCGCAGCCTCCCGTCCGGCATGGCCGCCTTGGTTGCGGACTCATCATCGTAGTAGCCGAGCATGACCGACGGCCCCGCGACGACTATCTCCCCCACTCCGTTCACATCCGCGTCGTCTATCTGCACGAACGAACCGCAGAGGGGTATGCCGACGGAAGCGTCCTTGCCGCACCTGTCCTTACCGACGGAGATGATGGGCGAGGTTTCCGTCATGCCGTAGCCCTGTATCATGCGAATCCCCATCGCGTTGAAGTCGCTGACGACCGCGGGGTCGCACGGCGCGCCGCCGACGAGGAACAGTTTCACTTTGCCGCCGAGCGACCGCCGCACAGCGCGGAACAGGGGCTTTGTCAGAGCGCCACCACCCGCCAGCTTCGCGAAGTTTATCATGCCGCGCAGCGCTTCATACCTGCCCGCCCGTTCGGCCGTTTTCATGATGTTCCGGTGCATCTTCTCAAAGACCAGGGGTACGCCGATGACGACCTGCGCGCCGCTCTCCACGAGGTCTCTCTTGATATGCCGAAGCCCCTCGCAGATGGCGACCGTACAGCCCTGATACAGGGCCGTGAGTATGTCGCACGTGAACTCGAGCGCATGGTGCATCGGCAGCACGGACAGCGAAATCATGCCGCTCGCGTTGATGAAGGCGCTCATGCCCCTGACGTTCGACACGAGGTTGGCATGGGAGAGCATGACGCCCTTTGACGCTCCCGTCGTACCAGATGTGAAAAGCAGTGCGCACAGTTCACCGGGTTCGATTCTCACGCGGAGGAATCTGTCGTCCCCTCGCTCTATGAGGTTCTCGCCCGCCGCTATGAGGCGCGGAACGTCGTCCATCGGTATGCGCGTACATTCCGCGCTTTCCGCGATCTCGTATTTTTTTGAATGGAAGACCGCGACCGCGGCCGATCTCCGGAGCAGACCCGATACGTCCGCAGTCGACAGCCGCGGATCTATCGGCACGGCGACGCCCCCGCCACAGACGACGGCGAAATACGCGACGACGTACTCGTAACAGTTCTCAGAGATGATGGCGATCTTGCTCCGGCTCGGCGCGCGACCATGCGCGCTGCCGCTCTGTGCGAAACCGTTCGCGCGTCCGCTCTGTGCGAAACCGTTCGCGCTGCCGCTTTGTTCGAAACCACGCGCGCGTCCGCTCTGTGCGAAACCATGCGCGCGTCCGCTCTGTTCGGCGACTCCTTCGCGTTCGCGCCCGTCGCCCCCGGAATTCCGCACCGACAGGTAACCCGCATCCACGAGTGCGGCGCCGAGCGCTGTTACGTCGGCGCGAAAGCGCCTGAACGAGACGGAGACGAAGCGCCCGCCGAGCCTGTCCTTCACGAGATAAGCCGCGCGGTCGCCGTAAAGTTCCGCGCCGCTGTTCATGAGTTCACGCAGATCCGCGACGGCCCGCGTGTCGTAGAGTTCGTCCTTGTACCTGATATTGCTCACGTACAATATTTTACCACGTTGCGCCGCGAATGTTCTCGCCGTCGCCCACTCTGCCGTCGCGCGCCCGGCTTCGCCGTGACACGCAACCCACTATACCAGCTTGTAATCCCCCATACACTTCTTCAGCCGATCGAAATTCGTGGCCTCGAGCGGACAGAGTGGCAGGCGGTATTCGTACTCGCACAGGCCCATCAGGTGGGCGGCCGCCTTGATCGGTATCGGGTTCACCTCCATGAACACCGCGTCGATGAGCGGCTTCAGGTCGAGCTGGATGCGGGCGGCCTCGTCCTTATCGCCGGACGCGTAGGTCGCGCAAAGTTCGTGTATCTGCCGCGGAACGATATTCGCGACGGTCGAGATGGCGCCCACGCCGCCCACCGACATGAGCGGGATGATCATGTCGTCGTTGCCCGACCAGAGGTCGAACTCCTTGCCGCGCGTGACGCGCGCGATCTCGGCGACCTGCGAAATGTCGCCGCTCGCCTCTTTGATGCCGACGATGTTATCCACGTCGGCAAGTTCCGCGCAGACGTCGGGCGCGATGTTCAGTCCCGTGCGCGACGGAACCGAATAGAGGATTATCGGTATCTTCACCGCCTTCGCGCAGGCCATAAAATGTTCGATGAGTCCCTGCCGCGAACATTTGTTGTAATATGGCGTCACGTGCAGCAGCGCGTCCGCGCCGATGTCCTCCGCTCCCTTGCTTCCCTCGACGGCCTCACTCGTCGCGTTCGCGCCGACCCCCGCAAGAACGGGAACTCTGCCGTTCGCGCGCTTCACGGCGAACGCTATCGTCTCTATCTGTTCACGCCATTCCAATGTCGACGCCTCGCCCGTCGTTCCACAGGAAACTATAGCGTCTGAACCCTCGTCAATCAACCAATCGATCAGCCTGCCGTAGCTGTCGAAATCCACCTTACCGTCCCTGAACGGGGTGATCGCCGCGACGGCTGAACCCTGAAATACTGACATATCACACTTCCTTTCGTTTTCGGAATTCTATAGCGGCCTTAATGGCCGTACGGCCGTCCGCGGCGCTCGCAAGCTCGAGATAATCCGCGGGCGCGTCTCCCGCGTCCGGATACGCGACCTTGCTGATCGAGAGCGTCTCGTCGGGCCCTATCTCGTTGATGTAGTTGACCTCTATCGCGCCGACCTCGTACTTTTTGTGGAACGCAAGCGGGTAGCAGTCCATGATGAAGTCGATGTATCGCGCGTTGTTCACGTGCAGGTTGTAGTCGATGTCGCTGTATACGACGGGGCGCTCGGACACTTTTTCGAGCGAATCGGGCGCCTTGAGTTGGCGGAGCTTGCAATCGAGCGCCCGTTCCGTTTCGCGGATGTCGCAGGCGTAGTCGAAGACCTTCCCCTTCGTGATGTCGTGGGTCTCGATGTTCATCAGTATCCATGTGGACGTGGATCGCGCGAGTATCTCGCCGTCCTTCTCGGCCCTGACGACGTAGTCCCTGTCGTAGCGGATCTTCGGCGGCTGCGGCCATGTTTCGATGACGACGGGTTCTTCGAGATGCGGCATTCTGTCGATCTCGAGACGTGCGCGCATGACTATCCACGTGACGCCGAACGCTTCCTTGATGTGGTCGATGCCCGCGCCGAGGTTGTCGGCGTGCAAGCCCGCGATGTCCTGAAAATAATTGAACGCGTCGCTGACTCGCAAAGACTTCGCGATGTCCACCACGCTGCTTGAGGGCGTCCTCTTCATATGATATACGGGTACCGGCTTCATGCAAATAATCATATTATCAATCCGCGCGAGAGTCAAACACTTTGTGAGTGGAGGCGAACACAAGACAAATTGATGTGGTAGAATATACGCGAGCAAGCGAGACGATCGCGCGACGCCAAAAGCGCCGTGAGGAAAGTCCGGGCTCCGCAGGGCAAGGGCGCCGGATAACGTCCGGCGAGGGCGACCTTAGGGAAAGTGCAACAGAAACACACCGCCGATGGCCGCGTCCTGTTTCTTCGCCTGACCAGGCGCGCGAGTGAATGAGTAAGGGAGTGTACCAAGGCGTGCATGACCGACGAATGAACGAGCGGCGACGACGTCAGACGGCGGAACAGGGCGCGGCACAGGTAAGGTTGAAATGGTGCGGTAAGAGCGCACCGGCGTCATGGAGACATGGCGGCCGTGTAAACCCCGCCCGGAGCAAGGCAGAAGGGTATACCCGCCGCAAGGCGGGGCTGCGGCCCGCAG
>JAISZM010000056.1 GCA_031269205.1 Eubacteriales Family XIII. Incertae Sedis bacterium
GGAGACTCCATTATACCGCAAAAAGGGGGGGCATTGTGTTTTTTGTTTAAAAACCTCTGAAACCCTTGAAATATGAACATGTTATAGAGTGGTTACAAGGTAGTTAGTAGACACTACGCATAAGCTCATGGAGACGCATCTATGAGAGACGTCATTCTCGAAACACGACATGTCAAGAAATATTTTCGCACGGCTTCAGGCATGTTGCATGCGGTGGATGACGTATCGTTTTCAATCGAACGAGGCAAGACGCTCGGAGTCGTGGGCGAATCCGGCTGTGGGAAATCTACGCTTGGCCGTACGGTGCTCGGCATGATTGATACTACGGACGGAGAAGTATTTTTCGAAGGGAAGGATATTACAAAAGCAAACAAGAGGGAGCAAAAACTTTTGCGCCGCGATATGCAACTGATTTTTCAAGATCCGTATTCATCTCTCAACCCGAGAAAGACTGTCTTTGATTTGATCGCAGTGCCTCTTCGCGTTTTTCGGGTCTGCAAGGGAAAGCATGAACTTCAGGACCGGGTTTTTCAGTTGATGGATACCGTCGGCCTTGCCCGGCGTCTGGCAAACACATATCCGCACGAACTCGATGGCGGTCGCCGTCAGCGTGTCGGCATCGCCCGCGCGCTGGCGCTCAATCCGAAATTTATCGTTTGCGACGAACCTGTTTCTGCGCTGGATGTTTCGATACAGGCTCAGGTCCTCAACCTGCTCCAGGATCTGCAGGAGGAAAAAACACTTACTTATATTTTTGTGACGCATGATCTGTCCGTTGTGAGGCATATATCAGACGATATTCTCGTCATGTATCTCGGCGTAGTGGTAGAAAAGTCACAAACTAAGGGCTTGTTCAGAAACCCGTTACATCCTTATACCAAAGGGATATTGGCCGCCATACCGGTACCGGATATAGACGCGCCAAAAGAAAGGGCGTTGCTTAGCGGCGAGTTGACGAGTCCGATTGAACCGAATCCCGGTTGTCGTTTTTTCAACCGTTGTCCGCATTCGGAAGCCATTTGCAGCGAGAAATCGCCAAGCATGGAAGAGGCGCTACCGGAACATTTTGTAGCGTGCCACAAGGTGCGCGAAATCAACAGTTTGTAGGAGGAAAGGATACAGGTAAATGGCATATAGGGCATTGATACTCTACGCGTCGATCACGGGCAATACGGAAAAGGTGGCTTTCGCGTTTAGAGATGCACTGGTGAAGTATGAGTTTCAGGTGGATACCGCACGCTTCGGTAAGCACGACTTCATGGAGCGTCCAACATATTTCGACAATTACGATCTCATATGTCTCGGTTCGCCGATCATGGCAGCATTGCCGCATCAGCGGCTCATGAACGCGCTCGGCATGTACGAAAAGCCGGGGCAGCCTCGCTTCATCAAGCCGCCTGAAGGCTTTGACGAAAACAGAACGGAGTGAATGGTAAGGAGAAACAATATGAGCGGAAAATATGAAATGTTCAACCCGGGCGAATACAAGGAATGGGAAAAAGATGAAGTGGAACTGCGGCTGCGAATTTTTCGCGGAGAGGAAAAGGCGGCGCCACCTCCTGGATTCGATGCGGGGGAAGGCGACGACTTCAGCTGGTTCATGAAGCCGCACGCCTACACGGAAGAGGAGATCCTCGCGTACAACAAGCTGTGGAACCCACGCGACCCCCTGTACACGGACATCGAGTACGCCCGGGCGCACGGGCACCCGTCCGTCCCGGCCTATCCAGGGTTTGACGCGATGGCGCCGATCATGGCGGTCCCGCCCTTCCCGAAGAACATCGCGTCGTGGTTCTACTATACGAACGACGGGACGGACATTCGCTATACCCGCAACGTATACGCGGGGGACTTCCTGACGGACGCGAACGAGACGACGATGTTTGAAGACCGTACGAAGCCTGGATCCGAGGTTCGGACATTTGCGATGGGTGGCGAGAAGGACAGGGTGGATCAGGGCGGGGCGCCCGTCTACCACGTCGCGGGCAACGTGCGCGAATGTTGGCGCAAATATACAGACGATACACCGCCGCCGACATTTTCGGAGAACATGGCGTACTGGACGACGTATTTCCCCGAAGGCCACGTCACGACGGACGAGGACTACGAACGCATGGCGAGGATATGGGCGCAGGAAAAGATCAACGGGGACGAGGTGCCGTACTGGGATGACATCCCCGTCGGATTTGAATTGCCACAGACCTGCACGGACGGGCCGATCACGTATATGCACATGATGTACTATCACAACATCGGGAACATGTCGATCCCGAAGCGCGAATACTTGGCGGATCCCGAAACGCGCAAGCTGACATTCCGCGACAGGTTTGGCTCCTTCCTCGACGAGACGGCCCTGCATTACGGGGGGCGGAACATCGTCGGCTCACGGGCCGTATGGTACAATGACACGGGTGCCCGCCTCATCGCACGGACGCTGACGAACTTCGTCGGAACGAAGGGGCGCGTGTCGAGGTTTTCGTGGCGCTTCTTCCCGTTCTTCGAGGAACTGCGCCAGGGCCCGCTCTGCGCGGACATGTTCGACAAGGTGCCGGGCATGGAGGGGCGCGACTGCGACAGGCATGGGAGCGACGGCGACACCTGCATCGGACGCGCGGTCGTGACGGGCAAGTATGTCAACGAAGCCGGCGAAGGCTGCCTTGAAGTGATGCTGTGGGGCGAAGACCTCGAAGGCAACATCGTGCAGGGCTGCCCGTCGGAGATCGTTCTTCCTAAGAGATCATAAGGAAAGCAGGTAGCAATGAATTCAAAATACCCGACGATGTTCAGTCCGATCAGGATTGGTCGGGCCGGGCTTGTATTCAAGAACTGGATATGGACTGCGCCGACCGGGGTACACCTGCTCTCGGCCGGCGAGCCGTACCCCAACGAGGCCACGATCGCGCATTACCGTGAGAAGGCGCGCGGCGGCGCGGCATGTATCACGTTTTCCTGCCAGAACATAGACAGGCTGACGCTCGATGACTCCGTGCATTCCGACCCGGACATATACCAGACGCGCTATCACAACTATTGGTACCGTCTGACGAGCGCCATCCACTTCTTCGACGCGAAGATATCGCTCGAGCTTCTTGCTTTCATGCGGCACGGCCGCAGAGAAGACGGCAGCATAGTCAACTACGCGATGAACGAGGGCGAGATCGACTTCATGACGGGCGGGCCGTGTCCTGCGATACCGCCCGAAGAGATGCGCGCGATGGCGGACAACTACGCGGAGGCCGCGCGCATAGCCGTAGAGGTCGGCTTTGACATGGTCATGCTGCATCTCGGCCACGGCGTCTACCCGGCGCGTTTCCTGTCCCCAAAATACAACAGGCGCACGGACGAATTCGGAGGAAGCGCGGAAAACAGGGCGCGTTTCCCCATGATGATCATCGATGCCGTCCGCGCGGCCGTCGGCCCGAATGTCCCGATTGAGGTGCGCGTCTCCGGCGATGAGCTTACGGAGGGCGGCGGTACGGTCGAAGACTGCGTCCGGTTCCTGAAGATGGTCGAGGACAGGATTGACCTCGCCCACATCTCCTGCGGCACGGTGCTCGATGACATCACACAGACGGTCATGCATCCCGTGGAGTTCTACCCGCCGGGTGTGAACGCCGTGTATGCGCGTCAGGTGAAGGAGTCGGGGCTCAAGATTCCCGTGCTCACCCTCGGGGCGTTCCAGCGTCCGGAACTCATAGAGGAAACGCTTGCCACAGGCGGGGCGGACGTCGTGGCGATGGCGCGTGGCGCGATCGCCGATGCCCAGGCGGTGAACAAGGCGCGCGAGGGCAGGGAAGGGGACATCGTCCCGTGCATCAAGTGCTTCTATTGCCTTGCCTATGACACCGCGCACGAATTCGCGTGCTCGGTCAATCCGTCCGTCGGCAGGGAATACATTCTGGGCCAGTTCGTCCCGGTCGCTGCCGAGCCGAAGAAGCTCGTCGTGGTCGGCGGCGGCCCGGCGGGTATGGCCGGCGCGATCTACGCCGCGCAGCGCGGCCACGATGTCACGCTCGTCGAAAGGGAAAATGTGCTCGGGGGGAAGATCGTGTTTGCAAGGCACGCGGATTTCAAGCATGACCTCGACGCGTTCCTGGGGCAGCAGCTGCGCCAGATCGAAAAGCTCGGCGTGAACGTGGTTCTTGGCAGGGACGCTACCCCATCGGAGATCGCTTCGATGGGCGCAGATGCCGTGTTCGCGGCGGTGGGTTCGGAGCCGCTCGTCCCGCCGATACCCGGCGCGGACGGCGCGAACGTCATCGCGGCCGAAACCTGTTTCGGACGCCTTGGCGAGATCGGGCAGAATGTGGCCGTCATCGGCGGCGGCGAGGTGG
>JAISZM010000186.1 GCA_031269205.1 Eubacteriales Family XIII. Incertae Sedis bacterium
TCTCAGTCAAGACGCCTGTGCGTTCGCAGAGTGCGATGTTTTCGTCCGTGATGAAACAGGGCAGGGCGTCGACGGTCGAAAGGTAGTTCAGCAGACCGCGCTTTTTCGCTTCTTCCGTCCAGGCGGCTTCGTAGTTGTTGCCGTTGAATATGATGCGCTCGTGGGCGATGATCGTCTCTTTGATGAGGGCGGCGAGTTCGGCGTTGAAGTCGTTCGCTTTTTCGAGTCTGTCCGCAAACTCCGAAAGTACGTCAGCCACTATCATGTTGAGGATGAAGCCGGGGCCGGCGGTGGACAACGACGAGCCGACCATGCGAAACTCGAATTTGTTGCCGGTGAACGCGAACGGCGAAGTCCTGTTGCGATCCGTCGTGTCCTTCGGGAAGTTCGGCAGCACATCGGCGCCGAGGTCGAAGATTGACCGCGCTTTGGCTTCGATCTTTTCGCCGTTTTTTATCGCCTCGAGTATCTCGGTCAGTTCCTCGCCGAGGAAGATCGAGATGATGGCCGGCGGCGCTTCGGCCTTGCCGAGTCGGTGGTCGTTTGACGCCGTGGCGACGGACATGCGGAGCAGATCTTGATGCTCGTCGACGGCCTTGACGACGGCGCTCAAGAACAGGAGAAATCTCGCGTTGTCCGATGGTGTTTTCCCGGGATTGAGCAGGTTCTCGCCGTCTGATGTCGAGATGGACCAGTTCAGGTGCTTGCCGCTGCCGTTGACGCCCGCGAAGGGCTTCTCGTTCGTCAGCGCGACGAGTCCGTGTCTCGGCGCGATCGTCTTGAGCGTCTCCATGATAAGTTGGTTGTGGTCTGTCGCGGCGTTTGCGCTCTCGTATACAGCGGCCAGTTCGTGCTGAGCCGGGGCGACCTCGTTGTGTCTCGTCTTGCTCGCGATACCGAGCGACCACAGTGTCTCGTCGAGTTCCTCCATGAATTCGAGTACCCTCGGTTTGATGACGCCGAAGTAGTGGTCGTCGAGATCCTGTCCCTTCGGCGGCGCGGCGCCGTATAGGGTGCGACCCGCGTAGACGAGGTCGGGACGCGCCTCATACATGGACTCGTCGATGAGAAAGTATTCCTGTTCCGCGCCGATGTTCGCGAGTACGTCCGTGTCGTCCGTCGATCCGAACAATCTGAGGATGCGCTTACCCTCTTTGGAGAGAGCCTGCATGGAGCGCAGGAGGGGGGTCTTTTTATCGAGGGCTTCGCCGCTGTACGAAACAAACGCCGTGGGGATGTAGAGGATGGTGTCTTTGACGAAGGCGTAGGATGTCGGATCCCAGGTGGTGTAGCCGCGCGCTTCGTACGTAGCTCTGATACCGCCGGACGGAAAGCTCGAAGCGTCGGGCTCTCCGCGCACGAGTTCCTTCCCTGAAAATTCGAGCACGAATTCACGGTCGCCCTCGAAGTCCACGAACGAGTCATGCTTCTCCGCGGTCACGCCCGTCATGGGCTGGAACCAGTGCGTGAAGTGCGTCGCGCCCTGTTCAATCGCCCATTCCTTCATCGCGCCGGCTATCGTGTCCGCGTAGGCCGGATCGACCCCCGTGCGGCTGTCAATGCTTTTTTTCAAGGACATATAGACGTCCGCGGGCAATCTCTCCTTCATAACTCTCGGGGTGAATACCCGGCTTGCGTAGTCTGTGCTCAAATCAAACATGAGGATCCTCCTTTTCCACTCATCCCGAACCTCTGCCCGGTTCCGGTATGTCCATCCCCGCAGATGGCCACGGTGATTACCATACAACTATTTTATATCGGCGTGAAGCGGCTGTCAACCAAATTATATCATTCAATTCTGAATTGTCAGAGTTTTTGCTCAATATCATTTCGCTTTTCGAATATCCCGACGGTGATATACTAGAGAAAAAGTAGGTATAACATCGGACGGCGTCGCGGCGGCGCGACGCCTGATAAGGGGGTGCGCGTTTTATGAAGATAAAATTTTGCGGAGCGGCCGAAGGCGTGACAGGCTCATGCCACCTCGTCACGGCGGGGACGGGCGAATCACCCGTGCGCATACTTCTCGACTGCGGAGAGTTGCAGGGCGGCAAGACCGCTGAGGAGCGCAACAGGGAATCCTTTCCGTTCGATCCGGCGGACGTGGATTTCGTCATACTGAGCCATGCGCATATCGACCACTGCGGGCGGTTGCCGCTGCTCGTGAAAAGAGGGTACGAGGGTAGGATATTTTGCACGGAGGCGACAGCTGATCTGCTCGGCATTATGCTGAGGGACGGCGCGCACATTCACGAGAAGGAGGCCGAGTGGAAGACGCGCAAGGCCCTGCGCGCGGGGAAGCCGCCCGCCGAACCGCTCTACACTACCGCGGACGCCGAGGAAGCTTTGAGACATCTCGCTCCCGTCAGGTATGGCGAGGTCGTCGAAGCCGCAGGCGGCGCCCGGTTCGTGTTCAAGGACGCGGGACACATTCTGGGTTCGGCTGTCGTCGAACTCTGGGCAGCGGACGCGACAGGGGAGAGAAAGATAGTGTTCTCGGGCGACCTCGGTCAGTCGGGCCGTCCGATGCTCGAGGATCCGACGCTCATCGAGTCGGCCGACTGCGTGATAATGGAAAGCACGTACGGAAACCGCAATCACGAGTACCGGGAAAACAGCGACAAGACACTCGCGGACATCTTCATCGACACGAGCGAGCGCGGCGGCACGATCGTCATCCCGTCCTTCGCGGTCGGCAGGGCGCAAGACCTGATCTATGAACTCAACGAGCTTTACGAGAACGATCCCTATTACTCGAAGAAGCTGAAGGATGTCAACATATATCTCGACAGCCCGATGGCTATAGACGCAACCGAAGTGTTCAAGCGCAACGCTATGCTGTTCGACAAGGAGTACAAAGAGAAGGTCGAGTCGGGCGACGATCCTCTCGACTTCATGAATATGCAGTTCACGAAGTCGACGGACGAATCGAAGGCGTTGAACGAGTCAGATGAGCCGAAGGTCATCGTGTCGGCGAGCGGCATGTGCGAAGCAGGGCGCATCAGACATCACCTGAAACATCATCTGTGGCGCGGGCGGGACGCGGTGGTCTTCGTCGGCTATCAGGCGGCGGGGACGCTCGGCAGGTATATTCTCGACGGCGCGAAGACGGTCAAGCTCTTTGGCGAGGAGATATACGTGAACGCGCGTATCTACGACCTGCAGGGTTTCAGCGCGCACGCGGATCACGACGGACTCATGGCCTGGGCCGGGGGCTTCAAACGGAAGCCGGAGCATTTCTTCCTTGTTCACGGCGAGCTGCAGGCGAAGAAGGACCTCGCGCGCGACATAGAGGAGGAGATCGGCATACGCCCGACCGTCGTCGAACGCATATCCGAGTTTGCGATTTGATTTCCTCCGGGTGCCGCGCGCGGCCCGTGGATACCCCGGTATGGAGCCAGCGTGTCGCTACATGAATTGTCAGAATTAAACCAATAGTATTACTTTGTCTTTCGGCGTCACCTACGCGCGGGACGGTGCTATAATGTTCGCGTAAGAATGACATCGCAGTGAATCGGCATTGACGGAATCGCGTATACTGAATTCAGATAAGTATTTTAATAATTGACAGGAGGTAATGGAAATGTCACTCAGAGATTCTCTCCCCAAGGTAAATACGAAGCTCCCCGGACCGAAGGCCGCGAAGATACTCGCGCGGCGCGAGGCGATCATGCCCGCGGCTATCAAGTCCATCTATCCTGTCGTCATAGGGCGCGGTGAGGGCGCGATGATCGAGGATGTCGACGGCAACGTGTTCCTCGACTGGGTAGGGGGCGTCGGTGTCATGAACATCGGCTACTCGAACCCGGAGTTGATCGAGGCGGTGCAGTCGCAGTCGCAAAAGTTCTTTCATTCCATGATGAACATTATGACGCATGAGCCGTACATCAAGTACGCGGAGGCCTTCGCGAAGATCGCGCCCGTCAAAGGCGGAAGGAAGCAGGTCATGCTCGCGAACAGCGGCGCCGAGGCCGACGAAAACGCGGTCAAGATAGCGAGGGGCGCTACGGGTAGGCCGAACATCATCGTGTTCACGGGCGCTTTCCACGGCAGGACGATCCTGGCGATGACTATGACGGCGAAGAAAGCCTACGCTACGGGCATGGGTCCCTTCCCCGACGGAGTGTATCGGGCGGAGTTTCCCTACCTCTACCGCGCGCCGGGCGGACTTAAGGGAGCGGCCGCGATAGATTACTACGTGGAACAGTTGAAGTCGGTCTTTGAGACGCATTCGCCCGCGAAGTACGTGGCCGCGATCGTGTTCGAGCCGGTCCAGGGCGAGGGAGGCTTCGTGCCCGCGCCGCTCGAATGGGTCAAGGCCGTGAGAAAAATCTGCGACGACAATGGCATCCTCATGGCGACCGACGAGGTTCAGACCGGATTCGCGCGCAGCGGGCGCATGTTCGCGTCCGAGTATTACAAGGAGGCCGGCTGCGCCCCGGATATCATGACATTCGCGAAGTCCGTCGCGGGCGGTCTGCCGCTCTCGGGCGTCGTCGCGGCCAAGACGATCATGGACAAGGTGCCGGGCGGCACGATAGGTGGCACCTACAACGGCAACGCCGTGTCGTGCGCATCCGCGCTGAAGCTGCTCGAGATCATGCGGAGGGACGACTATCCCGGCAAGGCTCTGAAGATATCCAAGGTCTGTATGAAACGCTTCGGCGACTGGAAGAAGAAATACCCTGTCGTCGGGGATGTGCGCGGCATGGGCGCGATGATGGGCATCGAGTTCGTGAAGGACGCGGCAAAGACCCCGGACGCCGAGATCGTCGGCAAGATAGTCCAGGCCGCCTGCAAGAAGGGACTGATCCTCGAGGCCGCCGGCACCTACGGCAACGTCGTCCGCTTCCTCTGTCCGCTGTGCGTGACGGACGAGCAGATCGCGGCCGGACTCGATATCTTCGAGGAGGTAATCAAAAGCAGCCTGTAGGCAGATTGCCGCAGCCGGGTAACTGTATCAAGTCGTCGACGGGCGATGAGCAGTATCCGGATGCCCGGTAGTCTTGCGCCGGATGCCCGATTGGTGACTATTTAGTGGTTAAATCGAAACTATTCAGTTGCCGCGCTAGTTTTGTTCAGATCGGGTTCTGAGGGCGATAGCTGCGAGGCGTAGCCGAGTCTAATACAAAGCGGTGGCTCACCGGAGCGTACT
>JAISZM010000203.1 GCA_031269205.1 Eubacteriales Family XIII. Incertae Sedis bacterium
GTGGCCATAGCGACCTTCGTCGTGTTCATGGCTGTCGGCGTCTGGCACGGCGCGGCGTGGCATTGGGTCGTCTACGCTCTGTTCAACGCGGCCGTGATATCCCTCAGCGTCCTGCTCGAACCGCTCTACGTCCGGCTTCATGAGATCACGCGCGTATCCGCGGACAGCGCGCCCTATACCCTGTTCATGCGCGTGCGCACCGTTCTCATACGCTGCATATCCCTGACCTTCGGCCGCGCTCCATCGCTCGCGCGCGCGAACGCGATGATAGCGTGCATTTTTACGAATTTCAACTTCGGAGCTCTCGCGAACGGCGCCCTGTTGGAACACGGATTGGACGTCCGCGACTACGTCGTCCTCGCCTGCGCTACGGCGGCGGTATGGTGGGTCAGCCTGATGCAGGAGCGCGGAAAAAGCGTCGGTAGCATGTTGGCTTCGCGACCCTTGCCCCTGCGATGGGCCGTATACATCGCTTCCGTCGCAGCGATAGCGCTGCTCTTCGTCGACGCAAACGCGGGAGAGGTGAATTTCATCTATGGCCGCTTCTGACAAACGCCGGATACGCCCCTCTTGGGCCGGGCTTCTCGCGAAGATCGTCTGCGGGGCGGTTGCGGCCGGACTCATACTTTCCGCGCTGAGCTACGCGGCCGTCGACAGCCGCAATTCGATCACGGGGAATACGATGCGCGACCTCTACGACCAGAAGCGAGTCGATCTCGTCTTTCTCGGTTCATCCACGGTCTACGAATCGTGCGTTCCCGACGTTTTCGACGCGGAAGCGGGCGTCGAATCGTTCAACGCCGCGACGCCCGCGCAGACCTTGCGCGAGTCCTACCACCAGCTCAAAGAGGTGCGCAGGCTGTACCGTCCCACGCGCGTCCTGCTCGGCCTCGGACCTCAACACCTCATGGATTCCGTCGAACGCGATTCGTTGAGCGCGAGCTACCTGTTCGACAATATGCGGTGGTCGCCCGCGAAGTTGGAATTTCTCGCGGACGCCTTCAATCCCGACTACTACGCGTCGGCTCTGTTCCCCGTCGTCAGGCTGCGGGAGGAACTGACGGCCGACGACGTGAAAGCCGCCGCGCGCGGGCGCGCGTCGGAATCGGCGGGGCGCGCGAATCCCCTCGAAGGAGAACATCTCCGCTACGTCGGCAAGGGCTACGTGGCAAATATGCAGGTCATCGAAGACGGCACGCTGCCGGAGGCCCCGCCCCTCGGCTTCTCGGGACCGGAGAGCGCGGACGCGGACGCGCTCGCCTACCTGTCGAAGATAGTCAGCTTCTGCGCGGAGAACGATATGGAACTGACGTTGTTCCATACGCCCTTCCTGCCGGGCGCGACGGAGTGGATCGGGGATTACGCGGCCTATCACGATTTCATCGCGGATTACGCCGAACGCGCGGGCATAGCGTTCATGGACTTCAACTATCTGAATCCCGCTATCATAACGTACGAAGACGGGATGTTCTCGGATTTGGAACACGCCACCGAGGATTTCGCGCGGCGATTTTCCGAGGTGTTCGCGGGCCTGGTCGCGGACGGCGAGGCGACCGCGCCCGGGGCTTCCTCGGTGGCGTCCGGGGCCGCCGTGAGCGGTGAACCGCCGGGAGGCGCCGACGACGACGTTTCGACCGGGCCGCGGGAAGGCGACGAATTCTTCACGGAGTACGACACGTATCGCGAGCTGTACGACGCCGTCGCGTCGACGTGGGTGACGGAAGCGACGGAGAGCGGCGCGCGCGTGGCTTCCATCGGGACGGCGACGCCCGAGTATCGCGTGTCGGTCCTGAACGACGACGAGGACATGGAAACCGTGTACGCCGGAGATTGGCAGACGGACGACGTGGCCGCGTTCCCGCCCCTGGAATCCGGAGATTACGTGGTCACGGTGGAGGCGAGGCCGCTCGGCGACGAGGACGCCGCGCCGAAAGGAAACTGGACGGAACTTCATGTCGATTGAGAAGAGGACGAAATCCCGTGTTGATTAAGGATTGGACGGTACCCCATGTTAAAGGAAATACCTATTAAAGATTGGACGGAACCCCATGTCGGATAAAGAAAAGAAAACCCTGCTCGATTATTTGGAGCGTACCGCCGCGGCTGTGCCCGACAAGACCATGTTCGTCGACGAGCGCGAGAGCGTCGCGTTCGGCGACTTCGCGAAACGCGCGCGCGGTCTCGGGCGTGCCCTGCGCGCATACCTGAACCGAAGCGACGAGGGGCGCACGGGCGGCGTCGCCGTCGTCGTCGACAAGAGCGTTCGAACCCCGCTCGCCTACGCGGCGATCCTGTACACGGGGTCTTTTTATCTGCCTGTCGACGTCGATCTGCCGCTCGCGCGAAAAAGGCAGCTGCTCGACATCGCGGGCGCGCCGCTACTGCTGATCGCGGCCGCCGCGCAAGACGCCGGGGAATTGGATTTCGGCGGCGCGATGATAACGTATGAGGAATTGGAAAACAGTATCCCCGAAGCGGACGAAAGCGATGAACCCACCACCGGCGCGGGGTCGCGCGAGGCAGGCGCTCCGGCGCTAACGGAGGACGACCCGCTGTGCGTCATCTTCACGTCGGGTTCCACCGGCGTTCCGAAAGGGGTTACCTTATCGCACGCTGCCGCGGTGCGCTATCTGACCGAGTTCGCGTCCGTAGTCGGACTGAACGCCGACGACAGGTTGGCGGGGCAGTCGCCCCCGGACTATGTGGCCGCCCTGCGCGATATTTACTTTCCGTTCATACTCGGCGTCTGCACCTGCTTCGTTCCGAAGCGATTGTTCTCCCTTCCCGCCGAACTTTTCGGCTATCTGAACGAACACCGCGTCACCGCGTTGTTTTGGGTGGCTCCGATACTCAGTTATTGCGCGGAGCTTCGGGTGTTCGACACGGCGAAGCTCACCACCGTCGACAAGGTCGTATTTACGGGAAGCGTCCTGCCGAGCGCGCATCTGAGGTACTGGCAGGATCGGCTGCCGAACGCGCTGTTCATAAACCATTACGGGCCGACCGAGGCGACGGCGACCGTCAGTTACTACAGGGCGGATCGACCCGTCGATCCCGACGAGCCTCTGCCCATAGGCATACCGCTGTCCTACGTCGGCGTGGAACTCATGGACGAAGACGGCCGCCCGGCGAAGCGAGGCGAAACGGCCGAAATCTGTGTGCGCGGAGGCGGACTCGCGATAGGCTATTGGCGCGACCCGGCATTGACCGAGAGATCCTTCCCGACGCTCACGGCGAACGACGGAAGGAGCGAGCGTTATTTCAGGACGGGCGACCTCGGCAGTCTGCTTCCCGATGGCAACCTGGCGTTCCGCGGCCGCAAGGACTCGCAGATCAAGCTGATGGGCCACCGCATCGAACTCGCCGAGATCGAAGCGGCAGCGAACCGTGTACCGGGTGTCGGACAGGCGATCTGCGTCTATGAACCGGAGCGCAAACTTCTGGCGCTTTTCTATACGGGCGCGGCGGAAAACAGGGATATGGCGAAACGTCTGCGCGAGATTCTTCCCGACTTCATGATCCCGCGCCGGTTTTGCAAACTCGACGCCATACCGCGTCTGCCCGGCGGAAAGCCGGACGCGCAAAGACTTCGTGAACTGGCGAAGCGCGCGTGACGCCGTAAAACCGCCGGCACGAGTACCGAACATGAGACCGGACGCCTGGCAAGACAGCACCGCTCATACGCCGGAGCGCAGGGCGCATTGACATCCGGGTCGATTCCTAATAGAATGTTTTACACACGACAAGAAGGGAGGCTTCCCGTGCGGGAACTCATCGACATACTCGAAAAAATCCGCCCCGATGTGGATTTTGCGAAAGAACGGGCATTGATCGACGACGGTATACTCAGCTCTTTCGACATCATCAACATAGTCACGGATATCAACTTGGCTTTTTCCGTCGGCATCAACGTCGCCGACCTGATTCCGGAGAACTTCAACAGCGCCGACGCGATGATGGCGCTGATAGAATCGTTCTGAGAAAAGAAAGGACATCGCTTTATGAGAACCCCTCTGTATAGTAAGGAATTTCGCGGAAACGGGCGGGGTCAGCGCTCGCGCGTACGCTTATACTGTTTTGTTCTTGTTTCCGCGCTATCGTTGACGTTTCTGCCGGGTTGCGGCGATTCGAGCGCGAGCAGCGTGGACAGCGAGGCGGCGGAAACGACCGCGGCCGCGGTTTCGGAAGAACGGGACGATGAGGTCGTATCCGAACCCGCGGTGAAAACGACCGCGGCGGCACTTTCGGAAGAGCGGGACGACGAGGCCGTATCCGAATCCGCTGTGGAAGCCGTTTCCCCAGCTTCTTCGCCCGATCCTTCCACCAAGGAAGCCGAGGAGAAAGCTTTAAAGGAAAAAGAGGAGAAGGAGAAGGCCAAGGCCGAGAAGAAAGCAACGGAAGAAGCCAAGGAAAAGGAAAAAGCCGAAAAGGAGGAACAGCAAAATTACAAGCCATCGACCAAAAAGAAGAAAAAACATGCGGAAGATGAGTGCGTTGACGACATCATTCTCAGGTGACGTCGGACGCGTTCGGGTGTATGACGACAAAGATGAGTGACGAATTCAACAACGATTCTATGTTGGAACTCTATCTGTTCGAGGCTACGACTCTGCTCGAAAGCCTCGATGCTATTCTGCTTGAAGCGGAACAGACGCGTACGCTCAAGACCGAAGATATCAATGAGACATTCCGCATAATGCACACCATCAAGGGATCGTCCGCGATGATGGCCTTTGACACCATAGCAGAGGTGGCGCATCGCACGGAGGACGTGTTCGCCGTCATACGCGAGAATGGGCTTGACGATTCGAACTTTGACAGACTGTTCGACCTCGTGCTGAAGGCCTCCGAATTCCTCGAAAAGGAGGTCACGAAGATACAGGAGGGCGCGGAACTCTCGAAAGGCGCTCCCGAACTGATAGCGGAACTCGGAGATTACGAGGGGCTGCTGCGCGCGAGCTGCCCTTCACCGAGGCCGAAACCAAATCTCGGGCGTATGCTCGGCGGCGCGCCCACACAGAAGCAGCCAGACGCCGTGGTCGGCGAACCCGCGGCGATACGCACCGAACCCGCGCCCATAGCTAACCCAGAGGATATGCCCGAGGCTCCCGAAGGCGGGCGCATCCTCGGCATCGAACCGGCGGAAGCGCCGGATAGGCGCGACGGGATTGCCCCTGAAGCGCCTGTTCCACAACCGAAGGCGCGGCCGGTGTCGTCGGCCGTTCCGGGTGGAGAAAACACCGTGTACCTGCACGTGCATTTCAACGAGGGCGCCCGCATGGAAAACATTCGCGCTTTCATGCTCGTGAACAAGCTTTCGGAACTCGGAACCGTCAACCGGATCGTACCGGACGACCCCGAGAACAACACGGAAGCCGCAGACTACATCATTGAAAGTT
>JAISZM010000131.1 GCA_031269205.1 Eubacteriales Family XIII. Incertae Sedis bacterium
TTCTCATACCTGATCAAGAACCGCGCGAAGCTGCGCGGCATGATACTCACGCACGGGCACGAGGACCACATAGGCGCGATTCCCTATCTGCTGCAAGAGCTCAACCTGCCCATCTACGGCACGCGGCTCACGCTCGGGCTCGTTGAAAACAAGCTGCGCGAGCACAACATCAAGGGGAATCTCAAGACGATCACGGCGGGCGAGGTCGTAAACATAGGACCCTTCCGCATAGAAGCCATCCGCATGACGCATTCCATCGCCGATTCGCTCTGTCTCGCCATAGACACGCCCGTCGGAAAGATCTTCCACACGGGGGATTTCAAGATCGACTACACGCCCGTCGACGGGGAACCGATAGATTTCCGGCGTCTCGCGGAGGTCGGGCGGGAAGGCGTGCTTTTGATGCTGGCCGACAGCACGAACGCGGAGCGCAAGGGCTATACCGCTTCCGAACGCGTGGTGGGAACCACCCTCGAAAACATATTTCGCGGCTCGGATTCTCGCATCATCATCGCTTCGTTTTCCTCGAACGTGCATCGCGTGCAGAAGATCATAGACACGGCCGTCATGTTCGGCCGGCGCGTGGCCGTCTCGGGCAGGAGCATGATCAACGTGCTGAACCTCGCCATCGAGCTCGGCTACGTGAAGATACCCGCGGGCGTCCTCGTGGACGTGAACAAGATCAAGCACATCCCCGACAAGGAGCTCGTCGTGATCACGACGGGCAGCCAGGGCGAGCCCATGTCCGCCCTCTCGCGCATGGCGGACAACGACCACAAAGCCGTGCAGATCAAGAAAGGGGACATGGTCATCCTGTCGTCCAGCCCGATACCGGGCAACGAGCGCACAGTGTCCAACATCGTCAACAAGCTCTTCGAGAAGGGCGCGGACGTCATCTACTCCGACATCGCGGACATCCACGTTTCCGGCCACGCCTGCGAGGAAGAGCTGAAGCTGATCCACATGCTGATCAAGCCCAAATACTTCATGCCGGTACACGGCGAATACAGGCATCTGCACCGCCACGCGGTCATTGCGGAAAACCTCGGCATGAAGAGCGAGAACATCTTCATATTGGAAAACGGCCAGGTCCTGAACCTGACCCCGAACAGGGTGAACATCGCGCGCGAGGAAATCCCGGCCGCCCCCGTGTTCGTGGACGGACTGGGCGTCGGCGACGTCGGCAACATCGTGCTGCGCGACAGGCGGCTTTTGTCGGAATCGGGGCTGATCATCGTCGTGGCCTCGGTCGAAAAGAGCACGGGCGAGATCGTTTCGGGCCCCGACATCATATCTCGCGGCTTCGTCTACGTGCGTGAAAACGAGGACCTGATCGAGTCCGCGCGCGTCGCCGTGGAAAAATGCCTTGAAAAATGCTCCAAAAACGGGGGGCGGGACCGCGCGGCCATGAAGAACGCCGTTCGCGAGGAGTTGAGGGACTTCATCTACCTGAAGACGCGCCGGAATCCCGTGATCCTGCCCGTTTTTATGGAGATATGACGAAAACAGGAGGTATGCGAAAATGATTTACGCAAGTGAATTCCGAAAAGGCATCACGTTTGAAATCGACGGCGAGCCGCATGTGATATTGGATTTTCAGCATGTGAAGCCGGGCAAGGGCGCGGCGTTTGTCAGGACGAAGTACAGGAACATCCTGACGGGCGCCACGCGCGAGGAAGCCTTCAATCCGAACGACAAGTTCAACAACGCGCACATAGAGACGAAGACCATGCAGTACCTGTACAGCGACGGCGAGCTTTATTACTTCATGGATCAGGAGAGCTATGAGCAGACGCCGCTGATGCGGGAGCAAGTCGAGGACGCCATCCCCTATATGCGCGAGAACGACCTCGCGACGATAAAGTTCTTCAAGGACAAGGCCTTTCTCGTCGAACCGCCGAACTTCGTGAACCTGAAGGTGATCGACACGGAGCCCGGCGTCAAGGGCGACACGGCGACGAACGTCACGAAGGCCGCCACCGTCGAGACGGGCGCCGTCGTGCAGGTCCCCATCTTCATCGAAGCGGGGGAGATCATTCAGATAGACACGCGCAGCGGGGAATATCTCAGCCGCGCGAAGTGAGGGTAGGGCAGGGGTTAGGGGTTAGGATTTAGGGGTTAGGGGTTAGTAAGGGCAAGCAAGGGCTTTAGGGCAAGGGCTTTAGGGGCAAGAGCTTGAGGGCAAGGGCAAACGGTAAACAAGAGAGGTTTACATGAGATCGGACAAACACAGAAGCCGTCGCGAGGGCGGCGCGCGCATCCTTCCCGCGGTGATCGCGGCCGTGCTTGCGGTCGCCGTCCTCGGCGCCGCCGGGCTTTGGTTCTTCGCGGAGACGGGTATGCGCCCCGTGAACGTCGCGGACACCGAGAGCGTAAAGGTGACGATCCCGCTCGGTTCGGGGACGGTCGCCATCGCAAGCCTATTGAAGGAAGAAGATTTGATTCGAAACGAAACGCTGTTTCGGCTCAAGTCGAAGCTCGACGGGCTCGACGGGAGCTACAAGGCCGGCGTCTACATGTTCACGCGCTCCATGTCCATGCGACAGATCATGACGGACCTCGCGGAAGGCGTGAAGGCCGAGACCGAGCGTTTCACGGTCCCCGAGGGCCTGACCGTTGCGCAGACGGCGGAAACGCTGGCCGAAGCCGGCTTGGTCGACGCGAACGACTTCATCAGGGAAGCCGCCACGGGGGATTTCAGAACCTACCGCTTCCTTGAAGACGCGGAGAGCGGACTTGAGGGCTACCTCTACCCCGAAACCTACGAAGTCTACGCAAACGCGACGGCGCGGGACCTCATAGACCGTATGCTCGCGCAATTCGACAAGTTGTTTACGGAAGAATGTTACGGTAAAGCCGAGGCCTTGGGTCTGACCGTGAACGAGGTCGTGACCATAGCCTCCCTGATAGAACGTGAAACGCGCGTGCCCGAGGAAAGGGCGCTCGTGGCGAGCGTGATCATGAACCGCATGAAAAAAGGTATGCCGCTGCAGATCGACGCGACGGTCCAATACGCCCTCGGCGAGCAGAAGGAACGCCTCAGCTACGCCGACCTCGAGATCGACTCGCCCTACAATACCTACAATATCAACGGCCTGCCGCCGGGACCCATCTGTTCGCCGCGCATCGAATGCGTCGAGGCGGCGCTGAACCCCGCGGACACGGATTACATCTACTACGTCCTGCGGCCGGAACTCGACGGGCGGCACAACTTCACGAAGAGTTACGACGAGTTTTTGAAGTTCAAGGACGCGTACATGAAAGCGATATAAAAATTTGGCATAGACACGGCGCGGAAAATGCGTTATAATGCTTTATCATGTACGCTTTCGCGCGGCGTTCGCGGACGCTGACGGTGAGGAGCCGTTAAACAATAACTTGCTTGGTTTGGCGCAGAATTTTTTTCGCTTGGCAAGGCGCAAAACGCAGACGAACCCGAAGGTTCGGCGAGGCTTTGCAACACAGCCAGGCGGAAAA
>JAISZM010000081.1 GCA_031269205.1 Eubacteriales Family XIII. Incertae Sedis bacterium
CCAAGCCCCAGTCGGTGTACGGACTCGGAGAGAGAAATAAGACGATAGGCAGGGACAGACCTGTCTGGACGCCTCCCCCCAGGGTCACTAGACCATCGCCCGTTTACAGCGACAATAGAGTGAGTCCGTTAAGGCAGGAAAGAGACAGCGTGATAGATACATCGGCGGGGAGCGCATTGAGGGCGCTTACCCAAAAATTCAAAATAGTCGTAGTCGAACCCAGGTTGTTCGAGGACAGCACGAAGTTGGTCGACAATCTCAAGGCCCGCAAACCCGTCATCATCAATCTTGAAAAGGTCGAAACCGACACGGCGAGAAAGATATTCGATTTTCTCAGCGGCGCGACATACGCGCTTTCCGGGAATGTACAGAAGATAGCAAACAACATATTCGTCTTTCTCCCGGAGAATGTAGACGTTTCGACGAGTCCAGACCATGACGGGACGACCTTCGGCGCGGAGGGCGGCAATCCGTGGCAGAGGTAGCGCGCGTTCGAGGGGCAATGAACTGACCATGTTTGATTTCTGCGTCAGTCTTATCATCAGTATACTCATCTGGATATTGATCGCGCAGGCGGTCTTGAGTTGGTTCGTCGGCCCCTATAGCAGAAGCAGGGGAGCGATAGTGTCGATATACCGCGCGCTTTCGTCTTTTACCTACCCGCTCACGCGGCCCGCGAGAGCGATACTCACCAAGGTGAACACAGGGCCTATGGACTTCTCGTTGTTGTTGACGGTACTGTTTCTCATAGCGATACGCGAGATACTCATGAGACTCGTATAGGGCGGACAAAACGGTATAAGGAAAGAAGCGCAATTATGATAACACCGGCTGAAATTCAAAAGAAGGCGTTCACGAAAGGGGTCAGAGGCTACAAGGAGGACGAGGTAGACAGTTTCCTCGATCTTCTTACGCTCGATATGGATAAACTCATTCAGGAGAACAACATCCTGAACGAGAAGATCCATGCGCTGAATCTCGAAATAGAGCGATACCGCAACTCGGAGAACGCTATCTTCGATACGCTTGAGTCCGCAAAGGCGCTCATGGCGGATATCTCTACAAGTGCGGAAAAGCGCGCTGAGATCGTTTTGAAAAACGCCGAGCTGGACGCGGATCGTGTGCAGCGGGAAGCGCGTGAATCCGTCGAACGCATCACAGAGGAAGCCGTCGAGATGGCGAGACGATGGGAGCAGTTCAAGACGAGGTACAAGAACCTTCTCCAGAATGAACTCGAACGTTTCGAGAACCTCAGCAGAGATTTCATGTCCGAGGGCGACGCGCATCGCGTCAGATTTTATTCCGATACCATTCCGGGCGCGGGGAATGACGAGGCCGACAATAGTGCGAATGCCACCGCAGATGATTTCGACGCGGGCAAGACCACTATCAAGCCCAAGCGAAACGGACGATGAGATCGTCGGTGGCGGGCGCGGGCGCCTTCATCCATTGCCTTCTCGTCGCTGCCGCCGTGTTCGCGGCCGATAGGATTACCAAGTATCTCATAGGCGTATTCATCCCCGTCGGCGGCGCCGTCCCGGGCAGGGATTCGTTCGTAAAATTTCTCCACGTATTGAATGACGGCGTGGCTTTCAGCATGTTTCAGGGACACCGTACGCCGCTCATAGTCCTGCAGTCCGTACTCGTAGCCGTCATCGTCGTCTTCATGCTCATAGCGTATCGGCGGCTCATTCGGCGGCTTCCTAACGGTCTGACAGTGATGACGGCGTTCTCACTTATGCTCGGCGGCGGACTCGGCAATCTGTGGGATCGCGTCAGCACGGGCCTCGTGACGGACTTCATCTCGATCGGGAGCTTCGCCGTATTCAACACGGCTGACGCGTGCCTCGTCGCGGGCTGCGGGTTGCTCATCCTCTGTATGTTGAGGTATAAGGATCCGGACGCCGTGGCGGGAAAAGGCTCGGCGGCGGATGTGATCGAAAGCGGCGGACGAGCCGAAGAAACCATCGCCGCCGGAGACGCCGCGGACGGCGACGGCACCCGATGAGCGAAGAACTGTTTATCGAGACGGATGAGCGCTCCGAGTATGACCTGCTGTTCACGGAAGGGGACGAGGGGAAGCGCATAGACGCGGCCATCGCCGAACGTCTGCCGCAGATCAGCCGCAGCAGAGCGCAGTACCTCATAGAGGAAGGCTTCATCACGCTGAACGGCGGGGCGTCTACGCCCCTGAAAAGCAGGAGGATCAAGCCGGGCGATGTCGTCCATATAACGGACCCCGTCAGCGTCGCGCTCAGGGCCGAACCCGAGGACATAGCGCTGACCGTCGTCTACGAGGACGACGACCTCATGGTGATAGAAAAACCCAAGGGTCTCGTCGTTCATCCCGCACCCGGCAATGAAACGGGTACGCTCGTCAACGCGCTCCTCTACCGCGCGCGCGAGGACAACCGAAAACCGCCCCTTACAGACGGCGCGGATCAGCACTCCCTCAGACCCGGCATCGTCCACCGCATCGACAAGAATACGAGCGGTCTGCTCGTGACCGCAAAGACGGCCTTTGCCCACGTAGAGCTCGCGCGGCAATTTTCGGAGCACAGCATAGAGCGCGAATACGCGGCCATCGCCGTCGGACGGTTCAAAGACGACGAAGGCGTGATAAATGTCCCTACGGGGAGGGATCCCGCTGATCGTAAAAAACAAAGAGCGCTCGATGTGCGAAGAGACGGGTCTTTGGCGGCGATCCATGCCGCCGACGGGGAACTGCCACATGGCTTTCGCCGCGCCGTGACGCGTTGGCGCGTCGAGGAACTCATCGGAGATTACGCGCTTCTCGCCCTCCGTCTCGAAACGGGGCGTACCCATCAGATACGCGTTCATCTCGCGCACATCGGGAGACCCGTACTCGGCGACGACCTTTACGGTCCCGCGCGCATGGTGGAGTCAAACAGGCGAAAGGGAGAGAGCCAGTACCTGCACGCGCGCACCCTCGGATTCGCGCACCCGAGGACGGGCGAATACATGGAGTTCACGTCGCTCCTGCCCGAACATTTTGAGAAAAAGCTGGAAACGCTCAGGAAGGCAGTCCGGGCTTGACGTACAGCGTTCGGTTGTGCGTGAATATCACGAATCCGGGCTTTGCCCCGGACGGTTTTTTCACATATTTGACGAGGCAGTAGTTCACGGGCACGCTTTCCGAGTGTTTCGCCTTGCTGTAATACGCCGCCACACCTGCCGCCTCGCGCACGGACGCCTCGTCGAAGCCCGAGGGTGCGCCGCTGGACGACGCGTGATTTTCTTCGCGCGGCACGGTTGAGGAGGATCTCGCAAGTATCACGTGCGAACCGGATATGTCCTTCGTGTGCAGCCAGAGGTCGTCGGGCTTCGCCTTCCTGAAGGTCAGTTCGTCGTTCTCCTTCCCGGAGCGGCCGACGTATATCGGGAGACCCGCGCGGCTCTCGTACCTCAAATACTCCTTCTTGACGCTTCGCTTAGCGATTTTCTTCGATCGGCGTCTCACGTAGCCGAACTCGGTCAGTTCCTCCCTCAACCTGTCGACATCGGCGGCGTCCGAAGCGTTTTCCATAAACACGACGTAGGATTCGAGGAAGTCGATGTCGCGTTCTGTTATCTCCAGCTGCTTGGCTTTTTCGACGATGGCTGTCTTCGCCTTCGCGTATTTCTTGAAATATCTCTGCGCGTTCTGCGAGGGGGTGAGCCGCGGGTCGAGCGCTGTTTTTACGGTTTCCGCGACGGGCGCCGCTTCGCTTTCCGTTTCGGATTCGCCGGCGCCGTCGTGCGGCGGGGGCGCCGGTTCGAAGGGTTCGAACTCGGCCTCCGCCATGCCCTGCCGCAGGCGGTATATGTTCGCCGTTATGAGTTCCCCCTTTACGCGGAACTCGTCGGCGTGCTTTGCCTTCTCCCGATCCTCGAGCAGCCGCTGTTTCTTCAAATACAGTTTATCGAGACGAGCCTTCAGGGTCTGCCTCAGGTCGGCGCATTTTTGTTCCGTCCTGTTGCCGCTCCCCTTCTCCTCGTAATACGATTCGAGCATAGCGCTGACCGACGGGCTGCGGGTGCGTTCGAGTCCTCGGTACAGGTTGATATCGAACACGTAGTAATCTTTCAAGCGACCGTCGCCGTCCTTGAATATGAGCGGGTCGTATTCGCCTTCGGCGTCAAGGCTCTCGTAGCGCGCCCTGTCGCCGCCCGCTTCGATCTCCGCTTCCATGAGCGGCCCGATACCCTTTCCGGGCGGCGGCAGCGTATAGTCCACTCCGGGCAGCATCGGTCTGACGCGGCTCGTGTCCGCGTATATCCTCTTGACCGCGTCCACCACGACGTCGTTCTCGTTGAGCAGGATGATGTTGCTGTGCTTGCCCATCATTTCGCACAGCAGCGCGCGCTTCCGGCGCGTTCCCAGTTCATCCGGCGCGTCGAACTCTATGCGGATGATGCGCTCGGTTCCTACGCGGAACGCGCGCTCCACGCGCGCGCCGATGAGGTGTTTTCTCAGCAGCATACAGAACGCGGGCGGTGTCTGTGGATTGCCCGATCTTCTCTCGGAAAGGTAGACGTAGGGCTGGCTGCCCTGAACGGAGATGAGCAGATCGCAATGCCGACGTCCCGAAGCGGGAGAGACGCCGTCGCCCTGATGTTCCGTCGTTGCTCCGTCCACGCGCCGCGCGGTTTCGCCGCTCACTTCCGCGCGCTCCGCGTCTTCGCCTCTCCGTCCGTGCGGAGGCACGTTGATGTGGATCATTATCTCAAAGCGCTCCGGCTGATGTATGCGCTCGACCTTGCCTTCGACCAAAATGTCGTTCAGCTCGCGCGCGATGGCTCCGGTAACAAAATTATCAAAAGGCATGTGTGCTTTTCCTTCATCCTGACAGCAATATAATCAAACAGCATGTTATTATTCCGTAACCGGCCGCAGCGGCTGCGCTCCTGTTGCGAAGAGTATATTATAATATTATATAATAGGTGAAAGGAGTTTGATATGGTAAAGAGCATGACGGGGTTCGGGCGCGGCGAGATGTCCGACGGGGTGCGACAGGCCGTGGTCGAGATACGCGCGGTCAACCATCGGTACGGTGAGATAGCCGTCAAGTTGCCGCGCAGGTACGCGTTCGCGGAGGATGCGGTGAAGCGGGCGGTGCGCGCGGGCGCGTCGCGCGGCAAGATCGACGTCACGGTGAACGTGATGTCAACCGCGGAGGAAGACTCGGCGGTCTACGTCAACATGGCCGCGGCCGCCCAATATTACAAAGGGTTGCGCGAGCTTGAAGGGTCATTTGACGTGAAGGGCGGGGTCACCTTGGAGTTGCTCGCGAACATGCCCGACGTGTTCCGACCCGCCGTCGGCGATATAGACGAGGACGCTGCGGTCGCCGTGATAACCGCGGCCGTGGAGGCCGCCGTGAACGACCTGAACGTGATGCGATCCTCAGAGGGCGAGAAGCTCGCGGCCGATATGGTGGAGCGCGCGGGTGTGATCGAGGAGTCCGCGCTCGGAATAGAGGGGCAGTCGCACGACCTGACTCTGGTCTACGCGGATAAGCTCAGGGTTCGCGCCGGAGAACTCCTTGAAAAGAGCGGCGTGGAACTGCCGGAGGATCGCATAGCGGTGGAGGTGGCCTTGCTCGCCGATAAGAGCGACGTGACGGAGGAGATCGTGAGGCTTCGCTCACATCTGGCGCAGCTGCGCGAAACCTTGACGGATAATACGTCAGAGCCGATCGGTAAAAAACTCGATTTCCTCGTGCAGGAGATGAACAGGGAGGCGAATACGATAGGATCGAAGGCCAACGACATCGGCGTGACGCGCCTGATGCTCGGCATCAAGAGCGAGGTGGAGAAGATACGCGAGCAGGTGCAGAATGTCGAGTGAGACTGTGGGCGAAGCGCGCCACGAAGCTGCGGAGTGGAAGGCTCGGCCGCGCATGTATGGATATCTCAACGCGGCACATGTTGATAATCGGGGTCGTATGATGTTATACTGTGAAGGCTGTCTGGACGCGGATATATGAAGAAGGGAAGACTGTTTGTCATCTCGGGGCCATCCGGCGTCGGCAAGGGAACGATATGCGACGGACTGCTCTCGGGTGAGGGTGCGGCACAGAAAGCCGCGGGCGAAGGCCCCGTCCTGTCCGTATCCGTTACGACGCGGAGGCCAAGGCTCGGCGAAAAGGACGGAGTGAGCTATCGCTTCGTCAAAGAGGAAGCGTTTCGTTCCATGATCGCGCGCGACGAATTCCTCGAGTGCGCGGAAG
>JAISZM010000115.1 GCA_031269205.1 Eubacteriales Family XIII. Incertae Sedis bacterium
GGCGACGACGACGACACCACCGGCGACGACGACGACACCACCGGCGACGACACCGGCGACGACGAGACCATCAGCGAAATCGGCGACGACGAGACCAGCCTTCAGAACGGGAATGAAAACGGAACGACCGTCACCCCCAACGACGGCGACTCGCCCACGATGAACATCTTAGGAAACGAAGTACCGCTCTTCGGCAAAGCGGGAGATACCACTTCGCTGGGATTAGTCAACATATTGTGTCTCCTCGTCATGCTCTTTATCGCCGTGCGATCCGCGGTGAAGTTCATCGCCGCGCGCAGACGCGGGAGAATCTCCACGGACGCCTACTACGATGTACACGAAAACGCCCGGACGTCCAAGGTTCTCTCGACGCTGACAAAGTTCTTCTCCATAGAGATGGGGATAGTGGCGCTGGGCGTGGCCTTCTTTTTCCTGACCGAGGATCTTAGCGGCACGCTTACGGTTACCGATAGCTTCAGCGGCGTGCAAGCCGCAGCCACGGCAGCGGTCATCGTGCTCCACCACATAGCTTTCCGGGACATCACCGCAAAGGTCAGCCACGACGCGGCCTTGTAGCTCAGAGGAATATACCGATACCGCGGGGTTCTTTGCTCCCTTAACAAAACCCGCGGTATCGGACGGACGTCTTTTGCGGCGTTCGTTACTAGCGGGCGCCATTTCATAGAGCCCCGCTAAGCCGGCGGCGCCTCCAAAGCGCCTGGGCAAAGCAAAGGAGGCGACTGACCCCTCTTCGCCTCCCTTTGCATAAGGGCATATCCCGTCAAGTGATACGTCCCCATGACACCGCACTATCCCCTTGCGGGGGGCGTTGCGGGGTAAAATGCCCGACTACATAGTCGGACGTACTCTGACCTAGGCATATCAGCAAACCGCCCGGATGAGCGCAACATTACGCATCGCACATAAACCTCGAGTGCGCAGTCGATCCGCGCCTCAGATTCATAAGGGCGACGAAACCGTTATCACCGCAGCCAAAAAACAACGAATCCGAATACCTTCTCATTCACAAAGAAAGTGTTCGGATTACTGCCGTTTGGTACGCCTGGAGAGATTCGAACTCCCGACCCCTTGGTTCGTAGCCAAGTACTCTGATCCAGCTGAGCTACAGGCGCGCGTTGTTTGGCGCAAGCCGTATTATATCCTATTCGCCCCTGTCGCGCAACTTTCTCGTGAACACTTTCCAATGAAACCACTGGAATTCGGGGAATTTACCTGGATCATATGGTAATATAACAAACAGTCCGGCCGGAAGGTTGTATAATAATATTGCACAACGGTTATGTTATTGAAGGAGATGAGAAAGGAAACTATGGACATACGGGGACTCAGATTACTCGCGAAGGATTTTCCGAGCGTCAGGAAGGCGCAGGCGGAGATAATAAACCTGAACGCCATATTGAGCCTGCCGAAGGGTACGGAGTATTTCCTCAGCGACCTGCACGGCGAGGCGGACGCCTTTATCCACATGCTGAAAAGCGCCTCGGGCGTCATTCGCCGGAAGATCGACGAGATATACGGGGACACGCTCACGGATGAGGAACGGGGGGAGCTTGCGGCGCTGGTCTACGATTCGAAGGGTGAGCTGAGACGTCAGCAGAAGAAGCGTCCCGATACGTTCAGAGTGTGGTGCAAGGAGAGCATACGCCGCCTTATCGCCGTGCTTGACGCGGTTTCGGAGAAGTATTCCCGCTCGAAGGTCCGCAAACGCCTGCACCCGGACTCCGTCTATATCATGGACGAGCTCATCAACGCGGACAATGTCGGCTGGAGCAGAGGGGGCGGCGATAACGGCGAACGCAACGAATACTACGCATCGATCATAGATACGCTCGAAGGCTGCGCGCTGCTCGAGGACTTCATTGGAGAGATCGCCGAAACGATCGGCCGACTCGCCGTCGATCGCCTGCACGTCGTCGGCGACATCTTCGACAGAGGCCCGCGCCCGGACGCGATCATAGACTACCTCATGGTCTTTCACGACACGGACTTCCAATGGGGGAATCACGACATCGTGTGGCTCGGCGCGGGCGTCGGCAATCCGGCCTGCATTGCGAATGTCGTGCGCCTGAACATAAGCTACAACAACTACGACATGCTTGAGATAGGCTACGGCGTCAACCTACGGCCTCTCGCCATGTTCGCGGCGCGCGAGTACGCGGACGACCCCTGCGACGCTTTCAGGGTCAAGACGCTCGACGAGAACAAATACGCGCCCGTGTCTGACGAACTCGCCGCGAAGATGAACAAGGCCATCGCCATCATACAGTTCAAGCTCGAGAGCAGACTCATACAGAGGCACCCCGAGTACCTCATGAACGGACGGCTGCTTCTCGATAAGATGGACGCGGAGAAGGGCGTCCTGTGTTTGTCGGATGGAAGGAATATCGCGATGAAAGATATGCACTTCCCGACGGTCGACCCCTCAGACCCCTTCGAACTGAACGAGGGTGAGAAGGCGGTGATGGACGCGCTGACGGAGTCCTTCATCCAAAACGAAAAATTACAGAAACACCTCCGCTTCATATTCGAACACGGCGCGATGTACAAGATCGTGAACGGGATGTTGCTCTACCACGGCTGCATACCCATGACGGAGGGAGGAAGCTTCCTCGCCTGCGGACTCGGTGATGAGATACGGAGCGGCAAGGCGTGGCTCGACTATCTGGACGATCTGGTGCGCCGCTCGTATATGCAGTCCGAGATGCGCCCGCCGAACGAGCAGCCGGGCGACATCATGTGGTACCTCTGGTGCGGGCCGCTCTCACCGTTGTTCGGCAAGGATAGAATGGCGACCTTTGAGCGCTGTTTCACGGACGACGAAGAGGCGCGCAAGGAGACGCTGTCGCCCTACTATAAGAACATAGAGGACGAAAAGACGTGCAAGTCCATACTAGCGGAGTTCAACTTGGATCCCGCTCGAGGCTATGTCGTCAACGGGCATGTACCCGTCAAGATACAGGCCGGCGAAAGCCCCGTCAAGGGCGGCGGCCGCTTGTTCATCATCGACGGTGGCATCGCGAAGGCCTATCAAAAGACGACGGGGATAGCGGGCTACACCTTCATTTCCTCTTCAAACTATATAGCGCTCGTCGAGCACATGCCGTACTCGCCGCCGGCTCGCGACGGCACACAGGAGTTTCATACGCCCCGCTTTCACCTCATCGAGGAGATGGAGCGCCGCGTGACTGTGCGCGATACGGATACGGGCGAAGAACTCGAGGCACAGGTGCACGATCTGCGCGCGCTCATAAACGCGTTCCGCAACGGAGAGATCGAGGAGCGGCATTAGGAGAACGCCGCTGGATTGTCAGATGAGGGGGACGACGTCTTTCAGCGACGGTACAACGCGCAGCGCGAGCTCGCGTATCCTGTCGTCCGGCTTCTTCAGGTCGGGAATCATGACGACGGACATGCCCGCGGCGCAGGCCGCGCGGACTCCGTTCTCCGAGTCCTCGAGTACAAGACATTCGCTCGCATCGAGTCCGAGCCGCGCCGCGGCGATGAGAAATATTTCGGGATCGGGTTTGCCCTTCGTCGCGTCCCCTCCGTGAACCACCACGTCGAACGCGTCCGAAAGCCCCGACTGTCTCAGCAGCGTTTCCACCCGATCGATATAG
>JAISZM010000133.1 GCA_031269205.1 Eubacteriales Family XIII. Incertae Sedis bacterium
CGTGATATCGACCGGCAACTCGCTCACAGCCATGGAGCGCCTCGTCAAAGGTACGGGCGGCGTCATCGTAGGCAACATGGCCATCCTCGCCGAAGGCGACGCCATCGGCAGAGACGATATTATCTACCTCGAGAAGCTGCCGCTGTTCACGCCGGACGGCAGCCCGATAGAATCATAGAATAGCTACGAAGAAGCGTCGAAGCGCGGAGGCGCGAAGCGGCGACACACTGCATCCGTAGGCAGCCAGGAAAGCGTACGGAGCGAATTTCAGGAGGGAAAAGATGGCGACAGCGCAAAACGAAGCAAGCAAAGGCGATTTCGCGAAGACCGTACTCATGCCGGGCGACCCGCTCAGGTCGAAGTACGTGGCCGAGAACTATCTCGAGGACGCGAAACTCGTGAACAATGTCCGCGGCATACAGGGGTACACGGGCACGTACAAGGGGAAGCGGTTGTCCGTAATGGGTCACGGCATGGGCTGCCCGTCAATAGGCATATACGCGTATGAGATGTTCAATTCCTATGACGCGGATCATATCATCCGCATCGGCTCAGCCGGGGCCGTCAACGAAAACCTGAAGGTGCGCGATGTACTCGCGGCCATCGGGGCGTGTACGAGTTCGAACTTCATCAGCGCGCAGTACCCTGAACTCGCGGGCCAGCACTACGCCCCGACGCCGAGCTACCGTCTGCTCGAGACGGCCGTGAACACCGCGCGCGAACTCGACAAAAAGATCGTGGTCGGAAACGTGTTCACTTCCGATCACTTCTACGACGCGAACGGCGCCGCCGTCAAGTGGGGCAAGCTCGGCTGTCTTGCGGTCGAGATGGAGATCGCGGCGCTCTACTTCTGTGCCCATCAGGCGGGCAAGGAGGCGCTCGGACTCTGTACGATCTCCGACCACGTGCTGACGGGGGAGGAACTGCCGCCCGACGAGAGGGAAAAGACGTTCACGGACATGATGGAAATAGCGCTGGAGACGGCAATAAAATTATAGGGCGCCCACGACGGACGAACTCCCGTCACAAGGCGCGATTTGATCGGAGGCGCCATACGCGTCGGTAAAAGAGGAGGAGAATAATGCCAAAGAAGAATGTGGTGATAGCCCAGAGCGGAGGACCGTCCTCCGCCATCAACGCGTCGATCGCGGGCGCCATTTCCCGCGCGATGGCCGCGAAAGAGATCGGCAAGGTCTACGGCGCGGTAAACGGTATGCAGGGGTTTCTCGATCGCAAGATCATCAATATATCCGATCAGATAAAATCATCCGACGACTTGGACACTCTCATCCATACCCCCGCCCACGCCCTCGGTAGCAGCAGATACAAGATTCCGAAAGGTGAGGAAGGCGATGCCGTGTTCGAGCGCATAGCCACGATACTCAAAGAGTACGACATCGGTTATTTCCTTTACAACGGCGGCAATGACTCGATGGACACGGTCTGCCGCGTCGCGAACTACTTCAAGAAACACGGCGAGGACATAGTCGCCGTCGGCATACCTAAAACCATCGATAACGATCTCGCGGAGACGGATCACACGCCGGGCTTCGGCAGCGCGGCGAGATATGTGGCCGCGAGCATCGCCGAGGTCTACCTCGACACGATAGTGTATCCTCTGCCGGCCGTTACCGTTACCGAGGTGATGGGCCGCAACGCCGGTTGGCTCACGGCCGCCTCCGTGCTGGCGCGCGACACGGGCGTTCCCGCGCCGCACCTCATCTATCTGCCTGAACTGCCATTTGACCCGGACGATTTCGTCGCGCGGGCCTCTGCGCTCATCAAAAAAGAGGGACAGATCGTCGTGGCCGTATCGGAAGGAATCAAATACGCGGACGGCTCGTACCTCGCGGATACGGGCGCGGCCGAGGATATGTTCGGTCACAAGACGCTCGGCGGAGTAGCGACCATACTCGAGGCGCTCTTGAAGGAAAAGTCGGGCATACCGAACCTCAAAAGCCGCGCCATCATGTTCAGCACGCTGCAGCGCGCCGCCGCGCACTACGCGAGCGAAACTGACCTGAAAGAATCGTTCGAGTGCGGATGGCGTGCCGTGGAGGCGGCGATCAAGGGACAGAGCGGCATCATGATAACCATCCAGCGCGAGTCCAACGAACCCTACCTGATACGCTACGCGGAGGGCGCGCTCGATCACATAGCGAACGCCGAGAGGACGGTTCCGCTCGAGTGGATATCCGATGGCGGCACGAATGTCTCTCAGGAGATGGTGGACTATCTGCGCCCGCTCGTCAGAGGCGAGTCGTCCGAAACGATCGTAGGCGGGCTACCCCGCTTCTTCCGCTTCGACTGGACGAAACTCGTGAAGCCGGGCGAATGACACGTAAAGAGCCGCGATGCCTGAGACGACTATGAAAGCCTGTGTACTGCACAACATCGGAGATTTGAGATACGAGGACGTTCCCGTTCCCGGCATCGCTCCGGACGAGGTCTTGCTGCGCATACGCGCCGCGGGAATCTGCGGTTCTGATGTGTCGCGCGTATTCATGGAAGGCACGTACCGTTTTCCGACTATCCCCGGCCATGAATTCGCAGGTGAGGCGGTCGAAGTAAACAAGGGCGACGAACACCTTCTCGGCGGACGTTTCGCCGTGTACCCCCTGCTGCCCTGCTTCGGCTGTGCGGCGTGTACGGACGGCGACTACCCGGGATGCGCGGACTACGACTACTACGGTTCGCGCAGGGACGGCGCCTTCGCCGAGTATCTCGCCGTGAAGAAGTGGAACCTCGTTCCCATACCCGACGGCGTGAGCTACGAGGAGGCGGCTATGGCCGAACCGTGCGCAGTGGCGCTGCACGCGCTAAAACGCTTTGGCGTCACGGCTGGAGATACGGTCGCTATTTTCGGAGCGGGAACGATAGGGCTTCTCGCGGCGCAGGCGACCCGCGCCTGGGGCGCGACCCGCGTCGTCCTGTTCGACATCGACTCGGCGAAGCTCGAATTCGCGAAACGCGGGGGCTTCGAATACGCGGTCGACCCCGCGGCCGACGACCCCGCCGAATATGTGAACTCGCTGACCGGCGGCAGGGGCGCCGACCTCTGCCTCGACGCCGCGGGAGTATCGCGGACGGTCGAAGACGCGATACGAACCGCCGCGCGTTCGGGCAAGGTCATACTCATGGGCAACCCGTCCGGCGACATCAGCCTCTCAAAAAAAGCTTACTGGGAGATACTGCGACGGCAACTCACCCTGAAAGGCACGTGGAACTCAAGTTACAACGACAGGGATAACGACTGGACGCTCGCCCTGGACTGCATTAAGGACGGCGTATTCGACTTGAAGCCGCTCATAACGCACCGATTCGCGCTCGCGGACTGTGGGGAAGCTCTTCGCATCGCAGCGGATCCGTCGGAGTTCAGCGTCAAAATCATGTTCGTAAACCGTTCGTTGGAGGAGGGAAAATGAAAGCAGCCGTATACCTCGGGAAAGACCACATAGAAGTCCGAGACGTCCCCGACCCCGTACCGGAAGACGGCGACATCGTCGTGAAGATACACGCCTGCGCCGTCTGCGGTTCGGACATCCGCATTTTCCACCACGGCAATCCGCGCGTACGCCCGCCGCAGATCATCGGACACGAGAGCGCGGGCGAAGTCGTCGCCGTCGGGAACGGCGTCACGAAGTTCAGGATCGGCGACCGCGTCGCGATAGGCGCGGACGTGCCCTGCGGCGAGTGCGAATTCTGCGAGGCGGGCATCGGGAACAACTGCCAGATCAACTACGCGCTCGGTTACCAGTTCCCGGGCAGTTTCGCTCAGTATGTCCTGCTGAACAAACTCACGGTCGACCTCGGACCCATCCACAAGATAGACCCGTCCATGCCCTACGATGAGGCCGCGCTCGCGGAGCCGCTCGCCTGTGTGCTGAACGCGACGGAACTCGCGGGCATAAAACTCGGCGACACGGTGGTGATAATAGGGGCGGGACCCATAGGACTCATGATAATGCCGATAGCGCGGATGCTCGGCGCGATCAAGGTCGTCGTCGTGCAGCGCTCGAAGAACCGCCTCGAAGCGGCGAAGGCTCTCGGCGCTGACGTCGTCATAGCGTCCTCCGAGGAGGATGCCATCGAGCGCGTGAAGGAGGAGACGCACGGCCTTGGCGCCGACGTGATATTCACGGCGAACTCATCCCCCGAAACGCACCGCGACGCGATGCTCATGGCGAAGAACAGAGCACGCATCAGCCTCTTCGGAGGACTTCCCGCGGGCAGCACGATCGAACTGGAAACGAATATTATTCACTATAAGGAATTGACGATGATGGGCGCGCACGGCGCGATGCCGCGGCACCACCGCCAAGCCGTCGAGCTGATCGCGGCGCGCAGGCCGGACATGAGGCCGTACATTTCCGACCGGTTCGCGCTCGACGACATACGCGCGGCCTTCGAATTGACGGAGAGCCACAGCGCGATGCGCGTCGTCGTCCACCCGTGGGGGACCGACGTATGAACGGTGATGCTTCGCGCAGAATACAGCTCGCGCCGTCCATGATGTGCGCGGATATCTCCCGTATTCCCGAAACGCTCGATGTTTTTGCGAGGAGCGGTGTCGAGTGGCTGCATATCGACGTGATGGACGGCGCGTTCGTGCCGAATATGCAGCTTGGCGTCGATTACGTGCGGCAACTGCGCGGGCTTTCCGCGATCCCGCTCGACATACATCTCATGACCTACGAGCCAGGCGACAAGGTTGACTGGTTCGACCCGCAGCCCGGCGAATACGTATCCGTACACTACGAAGCGACGCCGCATCCGCAGCGCGCGCTCGCGAAGATCAGGGACAGGGGCGCGCGGCCGATGATAGCCCTGAATCCCGCGACCCCGCTTGAATCCATCGAATATCTGCTCGACGACATCGACGCCGTCCTCGTCATGACGGTCAACCCCGGATACGCGGGCCAAAAACTCATCCCGTCGACCATCGGAAAAATCGCGGCTCTCCGCGCCTTTCTCGACGAGCGCGACCGCACGGATATTGAGATCGAGGTCGACGGCAACGTCAGCATCCCGAACGCGCGGGGCATGATCGCGGCGGGCGCCGATATCCTCGT
>JAISZM010000160.1 GCA_031269205.1 Eubacteriales Family XIII. Incertae Sedis bacterium
GCCTCGATATTGTTCGGAAGAGGGTCGTAGTCTATCTCATCTATCTGTTTGACGACGACCTTGAAGAACGGTACCTCCTGCCCCACATCACTGATGACGCCGCGGCTCACCCCCTCGACGAGCACGCGGATGGAGTCGCCGGGCAGCTTCAACATCTGCTTTATCTTTACGATACACCCGATGTCGTAGAGATCATCCTTCGTCGGCAGATCCGTTTCAGCGTCACGCTGAACGGCGAGGAACACGATCTGATCGCGCACCATAGCCTTTTCGAGGGCGCTGACGGATTTCTCTCTCCCGATGTCGAAGTGCAGCACCATGTACGGAAACACCGTGAGTCCGCGCAACGGAATGAGGGGCATGACTCTCAGCCCCGTGCTGTATTCGTCCTTCTCCTCGGCGGTGAGTTCCTCTATGAGTCCCTTCATGATGTCGTGATCGCCGTCCGCGCCGTCGCCCTGCAGCGCCGATTCTATCTCGTCCTGTTTTCTTTTTTTCGATCCGGTCTTTTCCTGCTTATCCTTTTCTGACAATGTGTTTGCTCCCGTTATGCCTGTCCTGTAAAACTATGAAACGTCCTTGCCTGCGGCTACAGCGGCGCTTACTCCCGATTTGCGGGACTTCTTGTCCGTCAGCACGAGGGTCGGGCCTTCTCCCTTATCTATCGTACTCTCCGTGACGACGACGCGTTTGATATCGCTCCGCGATGGAATCTCGTACATTATATCCGTCATGACGTGCTCGATGATGCTCCTGAGTCCACGCGCGCCCGTCTTTCGCTCCACCGCCTTTTCGGCGAGCTTCACGACCGCGCCGCCTTCGAACTCAAGCTCGACGTTGTCGAGCATGAACAATTTCTTGTATTGTTTCATAAGGGAATTCTTCGGCTCGTTTATGATTCGAACGAGGGCGTCTTTGCCGAGTTCGTGCAGCGTACACATGACGGGCAGTCTGCCGATGAACTCGGGGATGAGACCGTACCGGAGCAGATCCTCCGACTGGACATGTTTCAATATCTCGGCGTCGTCTCTCTTCATATCGCCGTCGGCGTCGCCGACGCCGGAGGCCTTGTACGCCGACTGCGCGATGGTCTCCTTATCATAGGAGTTGAAGCCTATCGTCTTTTCACCGAGCCTGCGTCTGATAATCTTGTCGAGGCCGTCGAAAGCGCCTCCGCATATGAACAGGACATTCGTCGTATCGAAGGGAATGAAGTCCATGTGCGGATGCTTGCGCCCGCCTTGCGGCGGCACGTTCGCGACCGTGCCCTCTATTATCTTCAGGAGGGCCTGCTGCACGCCCTCGCCGCTCACGTCGCGCGTTATCGACACGTTGTCCGTCTTCTTCGCTATCTTGTCTATCTCGTCGACGTAGATGATGCCCTTCTGGGCTTGCTCGATATTGCCATCCGCAGCCTGAATCAGCTTCAACAGTATGTTTTCCACGTCTTCTCCGACGTAGCCCGCCTCCGTCAGCGCCGTCGCGTCGGCTATCGCGAAGGGCACGTTGAATATCTTCGCGAGCGTCTGCGCCAGCAAGGTCTTGCCCGAACCCGTCGGCCCCATCATGACGATGTTGCTCTTCTGTATCTCGACGTCGTCGGCCGCGTCGTCATACAGCACCCGCTTGTAGTGGTTGTACACGGCCACGGAGAGTATCTTCTTCGCCTCGTCCTGATCTATGACGTAGTCCGAGAGCATCTCGTATATCTCCTTCGGCTTCGGCACGTACAGCCCTTCCGCGCCGGGATAGCCGCCCGGCATATGGGGGCCGAGCTTGCCGGCGGCCTCGAGTTCATCCCGTATTATCTCGTTGCACAGACCCACGCACTCGTCGCAGATATACACATCCGAACCCGCGATAAGTCGCCTCACCTGATCCTGCGGCTTGCCGCAGAACGAACATCTCAACTGTTTACTGTCGTCGTTTGCCATCTTAACTCCCGTATCTAACTGTATCTCATCACCTTGACTCTATTACCTTGTCGATCAGACCGTAGTCCCGCGCCTGATCCGCCGTCAGAAAATTGTCACGATCCGTATCTACAGCGATGCGCTCAAGCGTCTGCCCCGTGCGTTCCGCAAGTATCCTGTTCAGCTTCTCGCGCGTCTTCACGATGTGGTCAGCGTGGATCTTGATGTCCTCCGCCTGCCCCTGTACGCCGCCGAGCGGCTGGTGTATCATGATTTCCGCGTTCGGCAACGAGAAACGCTTGCCATTCGCGCCCGCCGCGAGCAGGAAGGAACCCATGCTCGCCGCCATGCCTATACATATCGTCGAGACGTCGGGTCTGATGTACTGCATCGTATCGTATATCGCAAGTCCCGCCGACACCTGTCCGCCCGGACTGTTGATGTACATGTTGATATCTTTTTCGCCGTCCTCGGCCTCGAGGAACAACAGCTGCGCCACGACGAGACTCGCGATGTGGTCGTCTATCGCCTCGCCGAGAAAGACTATCCGGTCCTTCAGCAGGCGAGAATATATGTCGAACGCCCTCTCGCCCTGGCCCGTCTGCTCTATAACTGTCGGAATCAATGCCATGTTAACCTCTCTTTGTTCAGTAACATCCCTGCGGCGCTCCCGTATCCGTCCCTGGCGGAGCGCCTTCGTTCACGTTATTCCCCTACCGCTCTTCTTCAACCACCGCGGACTCATAGATATAGTCCACGGCCTTGCGATTTCTGATGTCGTCACGTAGCGTGTCGAGCTGATCCACGCCTAGAACCTCCCTCAGGTTGTCCGCCCCCATGCCGTACATCCCGGCCATCTTCTCCAGTTCCGCGTCAACCTCATGTTCCGCCGCCTCGAAGCCCTGATCCTTCGCGATGGCGCTGATTATGAGCCTCATCTTCACGCGCTTCTCCGCGTCCCCCGTCTGCTTCTCCCGGAAGTCCTTCACGTCCTCTCCCGTATACTTCATGTACTGTTCCATATCCATACCCTGTTGCCTGAGACGCGACTCGAACTCCTGGATCATCGAGTCCTTCTCGCTCTCTACCATCACTTCGGGTATCTCTATATCGTTGGCCTCGTAGACGGCCTCGAGGGCCGCGTTCTTCTTCTCTGCCTCAGCGCGCCGCTCGTTCTGTTCTTCGAGTTTCGCCCTGATATCGGCCTTGAACTCGTCCAACGTATCAAATTCGCTGATGTCGGACGCAAACTCATCGTCAAGTTCCGGCAACTCCTCCGCCTTGACACCGTTGATCTTCACAGCAAAGACCGCTTCCTGACCCGCGAGTTCATCCGCATGATACTCCTCAGGGAAGGTGACCCTGACCTCTCTCTCATCGCCGGCCTTCGCGCCGATGAGCTGATCCTCAAAACCCGGGATGAACGAACCCGAACCGAGTTTCAGGCTTTGACCTTCGGCCGCGCCACCGTCGAACGGAATCCCGTCCTTTGAACCTTTGTAATCTATGTTCACCATATCGCCGTTCTCGGCTGCGCCATCCTTGTCGACGAGGCGCGACCTCGAGCGCTGAGCTTCCTTCAAGCTTTCCTCTACGTCGTCGTCCGTGACATAATATCTGACCTCGTGTATCTTGACGCCTTCGTAGTCTTTCACCTCAAACTCAGGCGGCGTAGCGACCGTGACCGTCGCCGTGAAAGGCTCGCCCTTCGAGACCTTCGAGAACTCGATGCGCGGTTGGTCTATCGGCCTGATGTCCAGCTCCCGCAACGCCTTCGCGTAAGATGTGTTGAGAAGATCGTCGATGGCTTCTTCCATGAAAACGCCCTCTCCATAGCGCTGCTCTATGATCTTTCGCGGCACCTTACCCGGGCGGAAGCCGTCTACCGTGAACTTGCCCTTCGTCCGTTTGTAGACGTCTATCTGAGCGTCGTCAAACTCCTGCGCGTCAAACGACATATCAAATTTTACATCGTCGTTCTCTCTCGAAATATACGTTGCCTTCATTCAAACTCCTTTTCCGCGTAATCGCCGCGACGCCCCGAATCGCGGGAACGCGCGATGTAACAAGTATACCATCAAACAAGCGTCTAAGTAAATACGCCGACCGAAATCGCCGGAGACAGCCGGTCGCCACGGCAAAATAGATCGCAGCCAGCCCCACATAGATAGTTGGAGTCGCCTTGGTATTTCGCTACAGGAGGAATAATTTCGATTTTTATGGTTAAATCCGCACAAATGATGGTAATATATTATACAGTGAATAGTTCAAGCTGTTTGGTTGTGATCGACTATATTTTTGGCAACTGACCATAGTCGACGGAAGGGGATAGAGAGAGGTGGAACAATGCTTCGTTCATCACGTATTATTTCTTTTATCTGCGTCATAGTATTGGCCGTCACGGCTTTCATCGGAACCGGACTCGGATTCGAATCCGGATACGGTGCGAGTGGGCCGTACAAGGTCACGTTTCGCCAACTTTCCGTGAACGAGAAAGACGGCGTCGAATCCGGCGAGACGATATCTATCGTCTATATGGCGCTCACACAATGGGTGGACGGCGGCGATGTCGCGAAAAATCCCGGACGCGTCAACTACGCGGGGAGCGACGCGGAAAATCAGAATTTTCTCGGGTGGTTCGAATTCAACGAATCCGACAACAATCCCTATGACTTCCATACCCCTGTCACCGGCAACATCGAATTGTTCGCGAGGTTCACGAACGATTACCTCGTCACCTTCCTCAACGGCTTCGGCGAGCCTTTTCTGACGAAGCGCGTTGAGCCGGGCGATTCGGCGGCGGCGCCGACCACCGGAGAGATGAGCCTCTTTACCGCGCCCTCCGGCCTACATTTCGACACGGGAGGCGGATGGAAGGACTCAAATGGCCAACCTTACGATTTTAACAACTCCGTAAATGGAAACATCACACTCACCCCCTCGTTGACAGACGGCATGTCGCTCGTCTATTTTCTTTCGGAGGGCAGCCAGGTACCCTTCAAACCGGTGCAGACAGGAACCTCTGTGAGCAAGCCTGATGATCCCACGCGTGAGGGCTATCTGTTCTCCTATTGGTCCACCGACAAGAATGGCGTCAATCGCTTTGATTTCTCCGACCCTATCACCAGCGATACGATGCTCTATGCCCAGTGGACGGCGGAGACGGTGGACTATACGGTCGTAGTGTGGATGGAAAAGAAGAACATTGAGGGAGACCCCGGTACGGATACGGCCAACTACGACTACGTGGCGAAATTTACGGGAACGGCGAAGGCGGGATCTCCGATGGACGCAAACGTGGCAAACGCGCGGTCTATTGTCGCGTCCTCGCCGTATACTCCTCCGTCATGGAGCGAATACGGATTCGCGAAATCATCGAGTGAAACCGTACTAGGCAACGGCGCGACCGTGCTCAACGTCTATTACAAACGCGTGGTCTATACCTTATATTTCACCCCTTATAACGCGAGTTACGGATTTTCTGATACCGCAAACGCCACGATGACGATCGACGGCGTCGCGTATACGAACGCAAAGAGATACAGCTTTCAAGCGAAATACGAGCAGGACGTCTCGGCGGTCTGGCCCGTGCTGCCACTCGCCCGGATCACCGCTCCGGCCGGCAAACTGTTCTTTCAGGGCTGGAAGTCGCCTGATGTGAGTACCACGTTTGTCTCAAGGGTGATCACCATATCTTTGGACATCCTGCCCAGGTCGGGGAAAACGCAGACATTCGCGGCAAACTGGCTCGCTACCGGAGTGAATGTGAACCTCAACTATATGTTCGAAACGCCCGACGGGGAAAACATGCCGGGGGCGGTCAGCTATAACGGAAGATATTACGTACGGGATGAGACTTACTCGCAGACCGTATTCAGCCCGGGCAACCCTTTCTCGTTAAAAGAGATAAAGGGAATGTCGCCTCAGACATCCAATGCGCTGCAGAAAACATCCACCGGATTCGGGACTCCGACGGTCAAGGCGCTAACGGATCAATACCTGTTTTATAACCGCATCAGATACACGATAAGTCTCGATTCTCAGGGGGGCAGTCCTGTGACCATCATGGCGCGCGACGGCTTTCTGCCCGGCGCGGCGCTCGCGCCGTACCAACCGGACGACCCCAAATGGACAGGTTATGAGTTCGACGGATGGTACAAAGAGCTTGATTACACGACGCGCTTTGATTTCAAAACGGAAACGATGCCCGACTCCAACCTCATCCTGTACGCCAAGTGGCTGAAGAGTCCGTACACGGTATCGGTCTACGACGGACTTGCAAACTCGAACTTGCTCGGAACCTACAAACGCGCCGCAAACGAATATATCGGGGATCCTGAAACCGCGCTAGCCGCGGCGGGACCCGCGGTCTCTTATAAGACAGGCGTCGTCTACTCGGGCAGGGGTGAGTTCGTAGGCTGGGTCATACCGCTCGGCCCGGGGGAGAAAACTCCCCTCTCGACCGAACTTCCCGTCACCGAAAACATCTCCGTCTATGCGGACTGGAAGCCGCAGACTTTCACCGTCGCCTACGAGGAGGGTAACGCGGCGCCGGGAGGAAGGACGCCGACGGATGCCGCGGCCTACCAACGCGGAGCGGAAGCCCGTGTGCTCGAACCCTTCGATTCCGGTAGCGGAGGCGGCGGCGACCTTGTCGCTCCGGACGGCAAGATATTTACGGGCTGGACGGACGAAAGCGGACGAGTACATCACCCGGGTGAAATGATATTGGTGACCAAGGATATCACCTTGACGGCGACCTACGAGGTACTCGATAAGGTAGCCGTCTATGTGTATCACATCAACTATCCCGCCGACGCTGTGGACAGTTCGGGCGTAGCTATCACCGATCCGGGCAACCTTAAACAGTACGTGTGGCAGAACGAAGAATTCCCGGTGATAAGTTATCTCGCCTACGCGCCGACGCCGGAACCCGAGGGATACCGTTTTGTGGGATGGGCGACGAGCGAAGCGCGTGCGGCCGCCGGAAATGTGGACTACGAAGGCGGCTCCCGCGCGATGTCCGGGGATTCGGATGATCCCTACGATATGTGGGCCGTCTGGACGAAATACCTTCCGGTCGCCTTCGAGTCGGGCATTGAGGGCTTCATGGATTCCGGGATGAGCCGGGTCTTATATCAAGTGCCGGGCGGCTCTTCTCTGAGAACTCAGAATATGGCCGTCCCTTCCGTCACGGCGCGCGAAGGATATGACTTCGTCGGATGGCAACGTTCCACCGACGGCCAAACCGTAGATGCGGCCGGGATAAACGACGCCGCCGTGACCGAACCCGTCACTTATACGGCGCAATATGCCGGCGAAGGGCCGGATCTTCACGAGTACTACTACGGGGTCGTTTTCGACGCGGGCGAAAACGGGTCTTTTAACGGCCTGTCACAAATATCGTATCAGGTGACGAGCGGTTCTTCCCTGAACGCTGAGAATATAAACGTACCGACCGTCAAGGCAAACGACGGTTTCACTTTTACCGGATGGGAGCGCGTATCCGACAGCCAGTCCATAACGGCGGACAATATAAAGAACGCCAAGGTGACCGGGCCTGTCGCCTACCGGGCGGTCTATTCCGGCACGTCGTCGGGTATCTCCAAATATTACTACGGCGTCACTTTTGACGCGGGCGAGAACGGGATCATGAACGACTCGTTGCTGATAACGTACCGTGTGACGAGCGGCTCTTCCCTGAGCGCTGAAAACATGGACGTCCCGACCATTACGGCGAAAGAGGGATTCGCTTTTGTCGGATGGGAACGCCAGACCGACAACCAACCCGTAACAGCGAACGACATCAAAGACGCCAAGGTAACCTCTCCCATCACCTATACGGCGCGATACTCCGGAGAGAGTCCGGGCATCGCCGGGAACTACTACGGGGTCACTTTCGACGCGGACGAATACGGAACTATGGACGGCAGCCTGTTGATCTCATACACGGTTCCGAGCGGTTCTTCCCTGAGTGCTCAGAACATATCCGTTCCTTCCGTTACGGCAAGCGAGGGGTACGAATTCACCGATTATTGGCTGCGCACAACCGATGGACAGGCGCTGTCGGATGGAGAGATGGTATCACCGAGCGACATCATCAGCGCTAAGGTGACCGAACCGGTCACCTACACGGCGCTCTACGCCGGACAGAATCCGGGTATCTCCGTCTCTTATCTCGCCGTCATTTTCGATGCGGGCGGCGTTTACGGGACGCTTTCGGACGGCACTTCATCAACGGCGATATTGGTGGAGCAGAACACGCCGCTCCGCTTGACACCGGGTTTCACCGTGCCTTCCGTCATTACGACCACACCGGATTTCGTGTTCACAGGTTGGTCGCCTTACGTAGACATCACGTCAAACGTAACGGAGGTAACGAGGTACACGGCTCAATACGAATATCGCCCGAGCCGCCCCAGCGGAGATACCGGTATCTACTACAATGTGCGTTTCGATTTGGGAACGGAGGGTAGTTTCAATAATATCCCCGCGACGAATTACCGGGTTTTGGCGGGTACGAGTCTCGGCGCTCTGAATTTTGTGAAAGACGCGAAGGGCAATCCGATATTTGATATCTCGAATTTTTCCAGATCGAATATCTCGCCCAAGGACGATTTCGAGTTCATAGGCTGGTCTCCCTCGATAGATGTCGATTCGCCTGTCTACGCCGATCGCGTCTACCACGCGCAGTACGCCTATGTCCCGCAGGCTTTGATCGACATCCAATACTCGACGCTCAATATCGAGGCGTTTGGATACGATGTCTATTACGACGGGAATCAGCACAACGTGAGCTACTCTTACAAAGACGGCTCTGCCGACGACATCCTGCCGTTCTGGTTTGATCCGTCAGGCGAGGGATTGCCCCTGTCCAAATCCGCCGGATATACCACAAAAGGAGCGTGGACGACGGGGTTGCCGCTGGATGAGATCGATGTGCTTAACACGAAAGTCCCTCTCATCTTCACGGCGAACTGGAGCGATCCTTACGCAGTTACGGTCAGCGCCATCATCAAGCCACGCCCGCTCGTTCCCAAGGCCGTCCATGAAGAGATATGGGTGGGCGACCCCGTGCCGTTTCGTGACACATTCACGCTGTCCATGGGCTATGACGGCAAAGATCAGAATGGATCGCCCATCGGCGACAGCTTCGATTTCGAACCTCATCGATCGGAGTTCAGTGTCAACGACGTGCCTCTTTTTACCACATACGCGCAGGGTTCCCCCTCCGACTATTATCCGATTTACGCGAAGGCAGGGGTATACGGCAATTACGAGATTTACGAAGATTCCGAAGATGCGGGCTACGGGACTGCCGCGTCAGGTGATACGTGGGCATTCGGAGATACGGAAGTCCTTGACGATGCCTCGAGAAACTGGGAGCGCTTTGACGGATGGCGCCTCGCAGGCTGGATATACGTAAAGACAAAAGACGTGGTTCCCGATGATCCTAATGAAGATGAAGATAATGACGATGATGATGGCGGCAGCGATGAAGACGACGACAGCGACGACGACGAAGACGACAGCGATAACGGAGGTGGCGGCGGGAGCGCTGACACGGGGGATTCGACACCGCTGACGCTGTGGGTAGCGCTGTTCGCCTTGTCTGCGTCGGGCATCGTCGTCTCGCTGATCATCGCTCTGCGCAGGATGCGCCGGTCGCAAAAGAACTCCGTATAGAACGGCGTGCGTGCGGAAGACTGCCGTTCGCCACGCTAGGGAAGAGGCTGTTTCATACGACTTCAAAAGTCGCCTGAAACAGCCTCTTTATCTATCTTACAAGGTAAAACGCCCTGTAGTTTCAAGCCCTCGCCACCGTAGCGAGATGTCTTGCTTTACTCGAAGGGATTGCTGAACGGATTCTCGGGTTCGAGTTCGCCGTACGGATCCGACGGAGTGCCTCCACCGCTCCCACCGCTCTCCGACGATCCGTTGTTCCACTCGCCGTAGACCTCCTTCTGGCTCGCGAGCGTCACTTCCACCGTCGCTTCCTCGCCGTTGCGTTCGTAGGCGACCTTCACCTTGTCGCCTACGGAATAGTTCAGCAGCGCTTTGATCAGGTCGCCGCTCGTATCCACGGCCTTGTCGTCGACGGACGTGACGATATCCTTCATCTTCAGCCCCGCGTCGTCCGCGGGAGAATCACCGCTCACAGCGGTGATGAACGCGCCCTTCACATCCTCCTTCAGGCCAAGGTTCGGATACTGCTCGGCTATGATGCTCGCGTCGGCCGCGCTGACACCCATGTATACGCGCTCGAAGCTGCCCGTCTTGATAACCTTCTCCACGATCGGCTTCGCTATGTTGATGGGGATAGCGAATCCCATTCCCTCGGCTTGCGCCTTCGCCGTGTTGACGCCGATGACCTTACCTTCCCGGTCGAGGAGAGGTCCGCCGCTGTTCCCGCTATTGATGGCGGCGTCAACCTGTATGAGATCCTCCATCGTCGTGACGTTGCCGTTACCGCTCGACGCGCTGATGGAACGTCCGAGTCCACTGACGACACCCTGCGTGATGCTGCCGTTGAAGTCGAGTCCGAGCGGATTGCCTATGGCCGCTACGTAAGAGCCTATTTTGACCTTGTCCGAATCACCGAGTTCCGCGGGTTTCAGCGCATTGCCGGCCGCGTCGATCTTGATGATCGCGAGGTCTACCGAGCTGTCGTTCCAGAGCAGTTTGCCCGGGATGGTCGAGCCGTCGGACAGCAATACCTCTATCTTGTCGAACTCTCCGTCGAGGACGACGTGGCTGTTCGTCAGTATGTAGCCCGACGCGTCGACTATGATGCCCGTGCCTACGCCACCGCTCTCGCTACCGCCGAAGTCGAAGCCAAAATAGTTTCCGCCGCTGTTCGTCACGGTCGAGGTGATGCCCACAACTGAGTCGAGGACCTTCTGAGCGACGGCTTCCGTCGTGCTGACGTCCGCGCTGGGCGTGATGCTGATGTTCCCGCTTGAGGAAGCGACGCCGAGAGGCGCGGCTTTCCTGCTCATGTTCGAGCCTATGACGCCTCCCGTGATGCCGGAGGCTATCATCGCCGCGATGATAATGACGACGAGAATAACGAACCTCTTGCGATCCACGAGCGGAAGTTTTGCGGCAGCGCCCGCCTCCTGTTCCGTCGTCGCTTGCGGTGAAACGTATCTCGTGTAGGCGTTTCCGTCTGAATTGAACGGTTGATTGCTATAATATGCGCCTCTTCCCGGCGCATCGGATCGCTCCGAGCCGAGGGGTCTCGGCTCCGGGCGCGGCAGGGAGTCGCCCGCCTGGTAATACGGATTCGGCGCGTTATAGTAAGGAGCGGCGTCAGAGACGTTCAGCTTGCCGTATACGCGCGGTCGCGCCGTCCCCTGCGCGCCGGGCGTCGTAGGCGCGGGGTTGTTTACAAAACCCTGCGCTCCAGGTGTTGACGGCGCTTCCTGTGCCGACTCACCCTGCGCCACCATCTGTTCCGGCGTGGGTCGCACGGTTTCCCGCGCCGTCCCCTGTCCCGACGTCGTATGCGGTTCCGTGGGCCTGTCGACATCCTGTCTCTCGTCGCCCTCGTCATGAATAGTATCTTTGTAGTCCATCTTTGGCCTCCCTATACGTTAATCCTTGTGGTTTTCATCCACTCTTTAATGTCCCCATCATAGACGTTTCAGCTTAATTGCCCCTTAAAAGCGAGAGCGCGTAACAAAAAATGTTCCCTCTGCCCTCCGTCACGCGCCGTAATCCTTCTCTATCTCATCGTATATTCGTCCCCTGTTCTCGCGGTCGTGATACTTGAAGAACTCGCGGGCGCGTTTCAGATAGACTTCACGCGACGACGCATCGTTCGCTCCATCCGGTTCGGATGTCTGATCTTCGTCTTCACCGCGGACGCGTCCGTCGCCCTCACCCGACCACTCGGTCATCATCCCGGTCAGACGTTCCGTCAATTCCCGCGTATCCTTTACAATCGGACCGAAGCCCATCTCCTCGTAATCAAAGGCGTCGCTCTCGTAGGGTGGCGGCAGGTCGGGCGGACGATAGTACACGACGGGCTTCTCCATGTACGCGAAATCGTACTGTATGTCGTCGTAATCCGTTATGAGTGCGGCCGCCTGGTGCAGATACTGCTCGTAATCCGCACGCGTCGACACGATCATCTCGACGGGATCCGCGACGTATTCCTCAAAATACTCAGCCTCATAGGAGAGCGGCGGGCGCAGCAGAAAGACGAGCCGATAGCCGTTCTCCTTGAAGAGGGAGAGCAGACCTTCGTCGGTCAGCAGGCGCCTGTAGGCGTCAAAACTGTTCGGACTCAAAGATTCCGCGCCGTCATACGCCTCGAATGAGTCGTCGCGGCGAGGGCCGTCGTCCTGGGTGTCTACGTCGTAATCGTCGCCATTATAGCTCTTGCCGCTGTCACTGAGACCGTCGTAATCGTCGCCATTATAGCTCTTGCCGCTGTCACGGAGACCGTCGTAATCGTCGCCACTGTCGTCGGAATCGCCGCGGACGGAATAATCGCCGGGATCGGCGGACATCCTGCGCCGCGCCGGCGCGATCAGGATGATGTTCTCGGGGTACGAAACGAGTCCGTCAAACCGCGGCAGCCCCGTGACGCGTATCATGGAAGGCTCATATCCGTAAGCGGGGAAGCGCAGACTGTCCGCTTCCTTCTCGGACGCGCAGAAATAGAGTTCCGTATTGTCTATATATCTCGCCCTATAGCGCGGGATGCGCCGCACGGTCAGGCCGTGCTGCACGCAGACCACGTGCGCGGAAAACAGATCCGCGAACCATCGCTTTTCAAAGTCGCTGAGTCCGATGCAGTCCTTCACGTTTGCGTACGTTGCGAAAATAATCTCCGCGTGCAAGGCTATCAACTTTCTGTACGGCGATTCGTAGGAGTGAACCTTGTAGCCGCCTCGCTTCAATTCTATGGACGCGCCCGAGCGGTTTGACGCCAGATAACGATGCCTGCCGACGGGTCCGCCCTCCGCACGGCACCGATCCGAGCTGTACTCGAAAAGGTAGCGTCCGTTGTCGCCGCCCGCGTGTATCCTGTCGTAATACAGTCTGATTTTTTGTCGTCTGAAGTATGGACGCGTGATGAAGTAGGCTGCCCTGAGAGTCAGTGCCAGCATCTTTTTTTTCAGGGGCGCCTTCGCGCGCGTCAGGCTGCGAAACGCGCGGCTCTCGTGCTTCAGCCTCAGGGATACCGTAGGCACACGAACGGTCATAGCGTTCGCTGTGGGTTCGTACTCGAGCGCGAAATCGCCGAAGACCTTGTACAGGCGTCCAAGCCCCGGACTCATCCCCGCCTCGGGTTCGGCGAACACCATGCGGCGTCTGCCCTCGATGTCGCGGACGGGCGCCGCGACGGCCTCCGGCTTCATTTCCTTTCCAGCGCCTGATTCCGACTTGACGTCGGCAGCGCCTGATCCCGACTCGGCGTCGGCAGCGTCTGATTCCACCTGAGCCTCAGCTCCTTCCGCTGCGTTTCCTGTAATGAAATATATCTCGTCGCCCTCGTGCAGAGCGTCCGTCTCGATATCAGCCTCAAAGGTGCGGTAGGTCACGAGGGTCCTGCCGAAGTGGCGGCGCTCGGCGTAGTGCCTCGCGTCGGGAAGCGGCAGAACCGCGCCGCCCGCACACGCCGTTATCTCCGCGCCGGGGTCTTCCTCCCGCAATGCGATATCGGAAAACGCGCTGACCGGGGGCGCGCCGACGGCCTCAAGCACGTTTTCTATCTCGCCTGCCCTGTCCGTATCGAAGAACCCCTCGATGAGCAAACGCCCGCGATGGAGCATCATGCTGCGTATGTTCACGACGGGAGGCGGCGGATTTGCCGGCGCTTCCCCGCGCAGCCTCAGGAGGAAGCGCTTGAAGTATTCGGGAACGCGGGCCTCTCTTATGCGCGCCGGGGGAATCAGCGAAACCGCTTCGACCGTGAGCCGTATGAACTCCGCGAACTCCTCATCGTTCAGCAGATCCCTGCCTTCGTCGCCGGCGTTGCGCGCGAAACGACTATACAAAGCGCCGACAGCGTCGCTCGCCGCCCCGTTTTCTATATCCGGAATCAATCCTTCCCTAATGTCGTCCAAATACCATGACTTTGGGAAAGGTTCTTCTATAACACCCATCACTTCTATTATAAAGACAACGCGGTGATTTTACTAATGTTAATTTCGTGACGACGGAGCTATACCAGAAGATGTCTTCGACGGCTTCCGCGTCGTTTTCAAGCGACGGCGGCTTTCGTGTCGCTCTCAGCGCCATAGTGATATTTCTTTGAAACGGAGCGCTCGATGGCTATGAGTATGAGGTTCGCGGCAATCGCGAGACCGGCCGCGAGCAACGTGCCCCACGCTATCTTGACGGCGCTCTCAGTGCGGAGTCCATCGAAAAGTATCGTGCCGATACCGCCCGCTCCTATGACGGCGGCTATCGTAGCTATCCCTATCGTCGAGATGACGGACAGATGAATGCCCGCGAGCATGACGGGAAAGGCGAGGGGCAGACGCACCTTCGTCAGCACGTCACGTCCCGTCATACCCATGCCAACGGCCGCCTCCACGACGAGCGGATCGACGGAATTGAGGCCCGCGATAAAATTCCGTATGAGCAGGAACTGGTTGTATACGACGAGGACGAGTATCGCCGTGTCCATGCCGAGACCCGTTACAGGTATGAGCAGAGCGAACAGCGCAAGGCTCGGAATGGCGTAGACGGCTCCAAACATCCTGACCGTTATGCGAGCGGCCTTATCGGAACGCATGACTATGAGGGTGACTACGGCAGCTATGACGATTGAAATAATCAGCGTCAGACCGACTATCTGCAGATGGCGTATGAACGCCTCCTCTAGTTTGTACCCATATTTTGCGGCGTATTCTATCATCGTTTCCCCAACAACTCTTCGACGAACTTTCCGGCCGGGGCTCTCATTATGGCGTCCGGCGTGTCGTACTGTACGGCTTTTCCGTTGTGCATGATGAGAATGCGCGTAGCTAGCTTGAAGGCCTCAGAGATGTCGTGTGTCACGAACAGATAGGTCTTTCTGCTCTCTCGGTGGATGGCCATAAGCTCGTCCTGAAGCGTCGCCCTGTTGATCGCGTCAATCGCGCCGAAGGGTTCGTCAAGAAGCATGACGACGGGGTCAACCGCGAGAGCTCGCGCGAGTCCGACGCGCTGCTGCTGGCCACCCGATAATTGCGACGGAAATCTGTCGCGGTATTCGTCGGGGTCAAGGTTGACGAGTTTCAAAAGTTTGTCCACCCTCTCGTCTATCCTCGCCGCGTCCCATTTCAGTATCCTCGGGACAGTAGCGATATTGCCCTTGACGGTCATATGCGGAAATAAACCAACCTGTTGGATCACGTAGCCGATGCCGCGCCGGAGTTGCACAGGATCCTTTTCCGCTATGTTCACGCCTCTGAGCGCTATGCTGCCCTGATCGGGTTCGTACAGCCGGTTCACCATCTTCAGCAGCGTCGTTTTACCGCTGCCCGAGGTGCCGATAATCGCTATGAATTCACCGTCGTCCACCGTCAGATCCACGTGGTCGATCGCGTTGTAATCGGCGCCGGGGAACTTCTTCACGACGTCCTCGAAGCGCAGTATTTCAGTCATGGGTTACGCTCTTTTCTCTGTCTGTTGCGCCGCGGCGACATCATGCTGGAGCGCGCGCTCTCTGTCAGACAGCGACAGCGCGCCCGAGGGGCAGGTCGAAACGCAAACGCCACAGCCGACACAGAGTGACGTATCGGCGCTCGCCTTGCCGCGACCGGAGAGGTCGCTCTCATCGAACACGCCAAAACCGCATCTGCCGAGGCAGATGCCGCAGCCGATGCACGTGTCGGTATTCAGCGAAACGATGTGCTTGCTCTCAGGCCAGACCGGGCCGCTTCCCCTGCGCTCCCGAGCGCGGAACAGGTAACAGCAGTCGTTACAGCAGTTACATACGCCCCACGGATTCGCCGTGTGCACGAGTCCAGCCCGGTCAGCCGCCGTAACGACGGCCTTCGCCTCACGAGAGGAAATCGGGCGCGATACGCCTCTATCGGGGTATGAATTCGGCCCGCTGTGATAACTGAGACAAACGAGGGTCGGCTTTTCGCAGTCCCCTTTGAGCGATCTGCAGTCGCAGTCCGTCAGGTAGGCCTGTCTGCCGTCCCCGTCGTTGTCCTCGATGTATTGGAGCGCCTCGTCCAGCGTCAGAATGTTTTCGTCCGTGGGCTTACCACCTTCGGCGTCCCAATCCAGCCCGTCGTAGTACGCGTCGAAATACCATCCCTCGATGGCATTGCGCGAGACCTCGGGCAGGGCGCGCCATTCATCCTGCTCCTTTATCGCGAAGATGTCGAGGCGTCCGTAGAAATCCGACAGGCGGTAACGATTCTCGCCGCCCGCATATGACAGTATACCGCGGGAGTAAGAATCTGAGATAAATCCCCTGACCTCATCGTCCGATACGGGAGGAATACCCTCGAGCGACATGAACGACAGGTCTGTATCGGTCAGCGGACACGAGAGAGCGAGCGCCACATCGTGCAAGGTAAACGTTCCGTCCGCGCTGATATCGAGGTCGGCTATGACGCGCTGTTCAAGCGGCGTCACAATAGCGTCGATATCCCACGCGGCCACGTTCGGCACTTTGAAGCGCTCAAAAAATCTTTCTCTGTCCCCGCAACCGCTCTGTTCCATATCGGTATTATACTACAATAACTCACCGATGAAATTATTCTCTACCACCTTATATTTTGTCCTTTATCGAGTCGTAGAACGTTTTCGCCACCTCGGCATACTCTTTGCCGTTGATGTCCACTTCGGCGTTGAGCTGCGTTATCGTCGGCGTGTCTATAAGGGCGTCAACCTTGTTCAGGATATCCGCGATGGCGGGATAAGCATCGAGCGCTTCTGCGCGCACGACGGGAGCGATGTTGTAGGGCGGCCACACGTGCTTGTCGTCCTCAAGCAGGACAAATCCCGATTCGACAAGGTTGCCTTCCGTCGTGTAGGCGGGCGCGGCGTCGCCCTCGCCGTTCTTCATGGCCGAGTATTTGAGAGCGTTATCGATGACGGTCGAGGACTCCCAGTCGAAGGATCCGTAGACTTTTTCAAGCGCGGGTATACCGTCCTCCCGCTCGTCAAACTCTCCCTGCGACAGGAAACGTATATCCTTCGCGTTTTCCTGCAGGTCAGAGATGTTTTTGACGCCGTACTTGTCGGAAGTCTCCTTGGTCACGACGAGTCCCTGGCCGTCGTTCGCCGGCGCGTAATCGAGCCAAATGAGGCCGAACTGGTTCGCGTACTCATCCTTTACCGTGTCGTAGACCTTCTGCGGATCGGTCTCGAGCGGCAGCTGAAGTATGGAGAGCAGGCCCGTACCCGTGTACTCGGGATAGAGGTCTATCTCGTCGTCAACGAGAGCCGTGTGTACGGCGGAACTCGCAAGGCTGAACTTGCGCTCGACGGGTATGCCGCCCTTGTCCTCGAGAGCGAGGGCATAGAGTTCACCGAGTATGAGGTTTTCCGTGAAATCCTTCGTGCCGATGCGGACGGGTTCGCCCGTGGCGTTCGCACCGGCGACGTCTTCATCCGAAGCGACCTCGTCGGTCGCGTTCTCATCCGCTACCTGCTCGTCGACCGCGCTCTCGTCCGAACTGCCTGAGTCGCCCGAGCCGCCACAGCCCGCAAGCGCAAACGCGAACGCAAGGGTGAGGGCAAGTATCATAATATATCTCTTTCTCTTAACAACAGGGTTCATGGTTCGTTTCCTTTCTTTCTTACTTCAGTAACTTTTTCTGCAATAATTGACTCCGTTTAGTGTTTATATCGCTTCTATCGGTTCAAGCCGCTTCCATCGCTCCTGCCGCGTGACCGTAGACCGGGCCGGACGGAAGCGGTTTGACCTCGATGTCGCGGTATCTGACGATCCTTCTTTCGAGTTTCGAGAGCAACGTGTCCGCAACGATGGACAGCGCGGCCACGGACGCGCCGCCGATGATGAGCAGATCCGGACGCAAGAGGCCAAGTCCCGTGAAAATGAGATTGCCGAAACCGCCCGCGCCGATGTACGCTGCGAGCGTCGCGCTCGCGATGACCTCTATGGTAGCCGTCTTGACACCCGTCAGGATGAGCGGCATGGCAAGCGGGAATTTCACGCGCGTGAGCGTCATGCCCTTCGTCATGCCCATGGCTTCAGCCGTCTCGATAATGGGCGCGGGTATGCTCGCGAAAGCCTGTGTCGTGTTGATGAGCACGGGAGGTATGGCGAGAAAACTGAGCGCCACGAGGGCCGGCGCGAGTCCGATGCCGAAGATCGGCATACAGATGAACAGCACGGCGAGGCTCGGGATGATGCGAAGTGTGCTGAACAGCCCCGTAATGAAGACGCGTGCGCGTCTGTTTTTCGCACAGGCGATGCCGAGCGGTATGCCGACGACGCAGGCTATCCCTACACAAATCGCGCTGATCATGATGTGCCTCGCGAAAGCCTCCGCGTAGACGTCGGATCTCGTCTGAAAATAAGTGATTATCTTTTCGAGAAGGTGCGCGTTGTTCATATCCGTTCCCCGGCCCGCATCTAAACGCCTTTTCGACAAGAGGCGCGCAACTCTCGCGACCTCGCCCCAACCGCCTCAAAGCGTCTACATTACATATAAAGCATATATGCGATATAAGATTATGTTTAATCATACCACGATACTATGATATGTGTCAACAGGAAATTTTGAAAAACGCACGGCAGAGGCCACCTCAAAATAGAGG
>JAISZM010000180.1 GCA_031269205.1 Eubacteriales Family XIII. Incertae Sedis bacterium
ATATCAGTTTCACCAGCAATATGTTTCGCGAGCAGATTGAATCCGTCACGAAGGGAACGCTGTCCGTCGAGTCTGTTTCCTTTGTGAGGAAGATGCCGGACGACAATGGATCTGACTTCTTCGAGACGACTGCGACCGCACCGCCCGCGGAATCCACACCTGTGCCGCCTCCGGCCTACACGACGCCTGAACCTGCGTCTACGCGGGCCTCTGCGCCTATTCCCGATGCAGATACACGTATAGCGCCGACAACCGCGCCTAAGACGACGGCGCAGAGGCCGGCGTCCGATATTCCCTCCTCCGTTGCGCCAAGGCAAAACATCATAAGCGTCGACATCACGAAACTCGACTCGCTTCTCGATCTTGTCGGTGAAATAGTCATAAACGAGTCGATGGTGGCGGAAAATCCGGATCTGACAGGAATTGAACCCGACCGGCTCGAGAACTTCAATAAGGCCGCGCGCCAGCTCGGCAAATTGACGAACGAGCTGCAGGACTCCGTCATGTCCGTCCGCATGGTGCCGATACAGTCTACGTTCCAGCGTATGCGCAGGGGCATACGGGACATGAGCAAAAATCTCGGCAAAAATGTGGACTTTGTCGTCATAGGGGAAACGACCGAAGTCGACAAGACCATACTTGACTCCATCAGCGATCCGGTCATGCACCTCGTCAGAAACGCGGTGGACCACGCCCTCGAAACGCCGGAGGAACGCATCGCCGCAGGGAAAAGCCCAACGGGCCACGTCACGCTCTCGGCTCAGAACGTCGGCAGCGACGTCATCATCTCCGTCAGCGACGACGGGCGCGGACTCGACAGGGACAAGATACTCGCGAAAGCGGAAAGCAAGGGTCTCTTAAAGAAGCCCGCGGTGGAGTATACGGATCGCGAGGTGCACAATCTGCTCACGGTTCCCGGCTTTTCAACGAAGGACGACATATCCGAATATTCGGGGAGAGGCGTCGGACTCGATGTCGTCAAAGTGAACATCGAGCGCATAGGCGGTACGGTCATCATAGAAAGCGTCAAGGGACTGGGCACGAACGTACTCATGAAGATACCTCTGACTCTCGCGATCATAGACTGCATGGAGATACGGATAGGCAAAGAGATCTTCGCTATTCCGATCACGAACATCAGGGAGTCGTTCAAACCGTCCGCCGGACAGTTCATCGTCGATCCCAACGGCAACGAAATGATGATGATGCGCGGCACGGTATACCCCATCGTGCGCTTGTATAGAAAACTAGGCATCGACACGTCGGTGAGGGATCTCGACGACGGTATCCTCATACTCACCGACTCGACGGACAGGGAGGGATGCCTGTTCGCGGACGAACTCATCGGGAAATTCCAGGTCGTCGTCAAAGGTATACCGCCGTACCTGAAGAAGTTCGGCGTCAAGTCGACCGGCATATCCGGCTGCACCATCATGGGCAACGGCGACGTCAGCCTCATACTCGACGTTCAGGAACTGCTTTCATGACGTCTATAACGGATGCGGAGTTCCGTGAGATTGTCTCCTACATCAACGACAACTACGGAGTGAATCTCGAGAAAAAACGGTTTCTCATCGAGGGGCGTCTCGGGCATCATCTCGCTTCTCTCGGCTTCGACAGTTACCACGAGTATTTCGAACATGTCAAGAATGACGCCACAGGCAGGGAACTGGCGAACCTTCTGAACCGCCTCACGACACGCCACACCTTTTTCATGCGTGAGGAAAAGCATTTCGAGTTCTATCGCTCACATACGCTGCCGTGGATAGCCGATGAACTCGGCGACACGGATCTCAGGGTTTGGAGCGCGGGCTGTTCGTCCGGGCAGGAGCCTTATACGCTCTCCATGGTCACGCTCGGCTATCTGAAGGAACGAAATTTGAGATGGGATTCCGTCATACTCGCCACCGACATATCCGAAGGCGCTCTGGCTTACGGGAGCGAGGGCGTGTACCCTGCGGAAGAGGTTGAAACGTTGCCGACCGCGTGGCGCAACGAGTGGTTCGAAAGAATCGACGACGAGTCTCTCCGGGTCAGCAGGAAGCTGCGCGCGAACGTCGCCTTCAAAAAGGCCAACCTGCTTGAACCGTTCGAGGTCAGAAATCCCTTTCACCTCATCATGTGCCGCAATGTCATGATATACTTCGACAACGACACAAAATCCCGCCTCGTCTCCAAGTTTTACGACGCGCTCACGCCCGGAGGTTACCTGTTCATCGGACACTCCGAGTCCTTGTCGTCGATCAAAAACGACTTCGATTATATCAAACCCTCAATATACCGGAAACCGCCTGTGAGGTAACAGGGTCGGTCGGGAAATAACACCTCAGATCAACTGTTTTTTTTGGTTGACGCGTCCCGTCTCCATCGCGTCGAGCGACTCGAGGGCGCGTCCCGTGCCGATGGCGACGCATGATTTCGGTTCGTCCGCGACAATGACGTTGATGCCCGTGCGCTTCTTTATGCGTCGGTCTATTCCGTTCAGCAACGCGCCGCCGCCCGTGATGACTATGCCCGTGTTCGAGATGTCTGCCGCGAGTTCGGGAGGCGTCTTTTCGAGAACCTGAGCCACCGTGTCGCAGATCGTCGTCAGCGGTTGATCGAGCGCCTCGAGCATCTCCTCGGAGGTGACGTCAATGTGCTTCGGGAGACCCGTCACGAGGTCGCGGCCGCCGCAGTCGAAAGCGACGGACTGCTCGCGCGGGAAAGCTGTCCCTATCATTATCTTCATCTGTTCGGCCGTGCGCTCACCTATGAAAAGCTTGTGCTCCTTGCGCATGTAGTTGATGATGGATTCATCCATGCTGTCGCCCGCCACTTTGACGGACATGCTCGTAACGATGGTGCCGAGCGAGATGACGGCTACGTCGGACGTGCCGCCACCAATATCGACGACCATTCTGCCGTCGGGTCCCGTGATGTCGAGTCCCGCGCCGATGGAAGCCGCTATAGGTTCCTCGATAAGCACGACAGACTTGCCGCCGGCCTGCGTAGAAGCCTCGATGACCGCCCTTTTTTCCACCTCTGTGACGCCGGAAGGAACACAGATCATGATGCGCGGTTTGAAGAAACGGCTCGAGCCGACGCTCCTGTTGATGAAATATTTGAGCATACGCTCCGTGATGTCGTAGTCGGAAATGACGCCGTCTCGAAGCGGCCTGATGGCCACGATGTTGCCCGGCGTTCGCGCAAGCATCTCCTTGGCCTTCGCACCGACAGCGATGATGGCGCCGGTGTCCTCATTCAAGGCCACGACCGACGGTTCGTTCAGAACTATGCCTTTTCCTTTTATGTATACGAGTACATTGGCTGTGCCCAAATCAATGCCTACATCGTTTTTTAAGGCCAAATTGTCGTCGCTCCTTCCTCGTGGAATACTGTTTCCTGACTTACATCATTACATTATACAGGGAAATGCATACTCTTTCAACCGACCCGGACAGGCATTATTTCCAGAACTTCCTTCGATTTTATGAGTTCGCTTATCAGACCGCTGATGTCCGGTATCGCTGATTCCGCGATTTCTATTTCGGGGAGCTTGGGTTTTGTTGCGGGGTGTTTCGGCAAGAATACCGTGCAGCAGTCTTCGTATGGTTCGATGGATTTTTCATACGTGCCGATTTCGCGCGCGAGGTCGATGATGTCCGTCTTGTCGAGCGCTATGAGCGGACGCATGACGGGGAGATTGCAGACGGCGTCCGTCACGAAGAGGGATTCGGCCGTCTGGCTCGCTACCTGACCGAGGCACTCACCCGTGACGAGCATGTTGCATCCCTCATCCTTCGCTATGTCCTCGGCTATCCGCATCATGAAGCGCCGAACCAGTATCGTCATGTGTTCTTCGGGACAATGCTCCGCTATCCGCTCTTGAGCGGGCAGCAGGTTCACCACGTGCATACGGAACTCGCCGCAGTAACCCGCGAGGATGGACGCGAGTTCGACGACCTTGTCGCGCGCCCTTCCGGACGTGTAGGGATAGGAATGATAGTGTACGGTCTCCACGCGCATACCGCGTTTCGCCATGAGCCACGCGGCGACGGGACTATCGATACCGCCCGAAAGCAGAACCATGCCTTTGCCGTTCGTTCCGAGCGGCAGGCCTCCGAAACCGTCCACCTTCTCGTCGTAGATGAACACCTCGCTTCTCCTCAGGTGTACGGTCAATCTTAACTCCGGATCCTTCACGTCAACCTTCACGGCGGGGCCGAGCGCCTTCAGCACAGCCTCGCCGACCTTTGCCGCCAACTCGGGTGAGTTGATGGGGTAACTCTTGTCGGAGCGCTTCGCGAATATCTTGAACGTCAATGGAGCAGTTTCGCGACCTTCCCGGGTTTTAGCGTTGAGTACGCCGCTCGCGTATGCGGCGGCGACCGCCGAAACATCCTCCATCTCTCTGCTCTCCATGCGGACGGCGGGGCTGACTGACGCGACGCCGAACACGCGCGAGACGCGCCTGATACATTCACCCATAATCCCGTCGCTGACAGGCGCCGAGAAGATACCGGGGGGGACTGCGCCATCGACGGCGGCCGCTCCCGGGGAAACTCCCTCAGGTGGAGCGCTCACCGCCGCGCCGCGAACGTCGCCGAAGCCGCTGACGACGATGAGTCCGTCGCTGCGCGCTGTCTTCAAACCATCAGCGCCGACGAATCCGTCCAGCGCCTTTCTGACGCGCCCTTCGAGCACACGTTCAAAATAAGGCTTGTTCATCCCTTTCAGCGCCACCTCGCCGTATCTGACTACGAGTATGCGCTCCACATCGTTCCCTTTCGCACTCGTCATCTCATCACCCCAACGCGCCTGAAACGCGTCACGACGGCTTTCAGCTGCTCCACAGCGTAGTATATCTCGTCCTCCGTGTTGTAACGGCTCAGACTGAGGCGTATCGCTCCCGCGGCCTCATCCGGGGTCAAGCCCACGGCGGCCAAAACGGGGTTCGTGCGTTTCTCGCCCTTACCTATGTTCGAACAAGCCGAACCCGTCGACACGAAGACCCCTCGCTGCTCGAGGTCGTGCAGTATGACTTCTCCCCGCGTGCCGAGAAAACTCACATTGAGGACATACGGAGAACAGCATCCCGCTTCGCCCGTGGCAGACGCATCCTCGGGGCTGTTGACGCGCACGTCGGAGATCGCGTCCCTTATCCCTTCGAGCAAGAGGGAGCGTAACGACGCAGCACGTTCGGCCGCCTCACGCGAACCGACCCGCTCCTCATCTTCCACGCTTGCGTCCGTACCGTCGTCTGCGTATTCCGACGCGGCGGCGCCGAAGCCCGCTATACCAGGTACGTTCTCCGTCCCTGAGCGCACACTTCCCTCCTGCCCGCCTCCGCGTATGAGCGGAGCGAGCTTTTCAGGCTCGGCCGCGTACAGCGCTCCGACGCCCTTGGGACCGTGCGCCTTGTGTGCGCTGAAGGTGAGCAGATCAACGCCCGCAAAACCACCGCAGCCCTCATTCGACTCGACGTCTATCGGCAGTTTAAGGTATGACTGAATCGCGTCCGTGTGCAGGATGATCCGCGCTCCCATCTTTTCGGCGACGCGGGATTTGACGCGCGCAAGATCCGCTATCGGCAGTATCGTTCCGAGCTCGTTGTTCACGTGCATGACGGAAATGAGTATCCGCCCCGCTCCGTCGCAGCCGAGCGTCTCTTCGAGGCTGTGTTCCAACGCGCCGAGGTCTATGACGCCGCGATCGTCCACGGGGACGACGGACACATCGGCTCCCAATTCCCCGAGACGGGCCGACGGTGCTTTTACGGCGGGGTGTTCTACGGCGGAGATGAAGACGCGTCCTTCTGCCACGCGTTTGGGATTCTTAAATACGGAATACAGCGCGAGGTTGTCAGACTCCGTACCGCTGCCCGTGAATACGATATTCCCGGGTCGGGCGCCGAGTGCGTCCGCAACGGCGCCGCGCGCGCGCTTGACGACGCGTTCCGCTTCCTCGCCCATGGAATGCGCGGAGGATGGGTTGCCATACACGCTCGTGAGCGCGTCAAGCGAGGCGGCTATCGCCGCCTCGCAGGGTTTCGTTGTAGACGCGTTATCCAAGTATACTATCATAGCAGATCCCTCTGAACTGTCCGGTTCACTCCGCCCTGTTACTTGGCGTAGTCTATCGCTCTCGTTTCCCGCAGCACATTCACCTTGATCTGTCCCGGATAGTCCAGTTCGCTCTCTATCTTCTTGCTGATCTCGCGCGCGAGCAGGACGATCTCATTATCGTTCACCTCCTCGGGTTTCGCGACTATTCGTATCTCGCGGCCGGCCTGTATCGCGTAGGAGTGTTCCACGCCCTTAGTCGTGTTCGCGATCTCCTCAAGTTTCTGCAAGCGCTTGATATATGTCTCCAGGGTCTCACTGCGCGCGCCGGGCCGCGCGGCCGATAGCGCGTCGGAGGCCGCGATAAGGGCCGCCTCGAGACTCTTTATCTCGTAGTCTCCGTGATGGGACGCCATGGCGTCAATGACAGCCTGACTTTCCTTGTACTTCTTCAGAAGGTCTATGCCTATGTCCACATGCGTGCCCTCAACCTCGTGGTCGACAGCCTTACCGATGTCGTGAAGCAGACCGGCGCGCTTGGCGAGAGTCGGATCAAGGTTCAGTTCGCTCGCCATGAGACCCGCCAGATGAGCGACCTCTATCGAGTGTTTCAACACGTTCTGGCCATAGCTCGTACGGTATTTGAGACGTCCCAGCAGACGGACGAGTTCATGATGCAGGTTATGTACGCCGACCTCGAACGTGGCCTGCTCGCCCGCGTCCTTGATGATGTTCGCGACTTCCTTCTCGGCCTTCTGCACCATCTCCTCAATGCGTGCGGGATGGATGCGCCCGTCGACGATCAGTTTCTCGAGGCTTATCCTCGCTATTTCACGCTTGACGGGGTCAAAGCCCGAGAGCACGACCGCCTCGGGAGTGTCGTCTATGATGAGGTCAATGCCTGTCATCGTTTCGATGGCGCGGATATTGCGGCCCTCGCGACCGATGATGCGACCCTTCATCTCGTCGTTCGGGAGAGGAACGACGGATACCGTCGTTTCGGCGACGTGATCCGCGGCCGTGCGCTGGATGGCGCCCGTGATGATCTCCTTGGCCTTCGCCTCGCCCTTCTCGCGAGCCTCGCTCTCTATCTCGCGTATGAGCACAGCCGTCTCCTGACGTATCTCCCGCTCCACATTGTCGAGAAGTATCTGCTTGGCCTCATCCTTCGTATAGCCCGATATCTTCTCGAGTTCCACGTTCTGGCGCTGTATGGCGGCGTCGAGTTCTTTCTCCTTGCTCTCTATCGCCTTTTCCTTGCGATCCGCCTGTTCGAGCTTCTTATCGATATTCTCGAGCTTGCGGTCGATATTTTCTTCCTTTTGCTGAAGCCTGCGCTCCTG
>JAISZM010000071.1 GCA_031269205.1 Eubacteriales Family XIII. Incertae Sedis bacterium
CTTCATGATGCTGTCCTGATTCAACTCGACGCCCGTGAGTTCACCGATCTTCTCCCTGTCGCGCATGACGACGAGCCGCGAGCAAGTGCGCAACATCTCCTCTATCTCCGACGAGATGAAGGCCACGCTGATGCCCTCGGACGCGAGTTTCAGAACAAGTTTTTGTATCTCGGTCTTCGTGCCTATGTCTATGCCGCGCGTCGGTTCGTCGAGAATGAGAAACTTCGGGTCGGTCAGCAGCATGCGCGCGAGGATGACCTTCTGCTGATTCCCGCCCGAGAGACTCTTGACGGGAGTTTCCCGGTCGGCCGTCTTTATCTGCAGCAGATCGATGTATCGGTCGGCGAATTCCTCGGCCTTTCGTCTGCCGATGGGTCTGTGAGCGCCGAGCTTGGCCTGAAGGGCCACGATGATGTTCTCGCGAACCGACAGATCACCGAGTATGCCGTCCCGTTTGCGGTCCTCGGGCAGATACGCCATGCCGAGCGCCATCGCGTCCAAGGGCGTATGAAGGTTCGCCCTCTTTCCCGCGACGGACAGGCTCCCCGTATCGGGGCGATCCGCGCAGTAGACGGCGCGGACGAGTTCGCTGCGGCCCGAGCCGAGCAATCCGGTAAAGCCGATCACCTCGCCTTTGTCCACGGTCAGATCAAAGGGCTTGACGCTTCCTTTGCGCCCGAGATGTTCCGCTCGGATGAACGCCTCCCCCTCCTCGCGCGGCGCGCCCTTCGTCGCCCCTATCTCCGCGAGGCCGCCGATGTCCTTGCCGAGCATCTTCGTAACGAGGCTCATGCGGTCCAGGCTCTTCGTTTCGTACTCCCCGACCAGTTCCCCGTCGCGCAACACGGTGACGCGATCCGTGACCTCGTAGACCTGATCGAGGAAGTGCGTCACGAAGATGATGCCGACACCCTTCTCCTTCAGCGCGCGCATCAGCGTGAACAGTTTTGCCACCTCCTCGTCGTCCAAAGACGACGTGGGCTCGTCGAGAATGAGCACGCGGCTGTTCAGGTCTACGGCCCTCGCGACGGCGATCATCTGTTGCACGGCTATCGAACAGTCGTCGAGTCCCGTCTGCGGCGCGGCCGGTATGTCGAGCCTCTCGAGCACATCCGCAGCCTTCCTGTTCATGAGCTTCCAATCGATAAAGCCGTTCTTTTTCGGTTCGCGTCCGATGAATAGATTTTCCGCGACCGTGAGGTTCGGGCAGAGGCTGATCTCCTGATAGACTGCGCCTATGCCGGCCGCCTGCGCTTCCTGCGGCGAGCGATTGACTATGGGTTCGGCCGTCCCGTCGAGCCGTATCTCTCCCTTGTCCGCGCCGTATATCCCCATCAGCACCTTCAGAAGAGTGGACTTGCCGGCGCCGTTTTCGCCCATGAGAGCGTGTATCTCACCGCACCTGAGCGTGAAGTCCACCTCTCGCAGAGCCCTGACCCCCGGGAACGTCTTCGATATCCCGCGCATGGTCAGCACGATGTTGTTTTCCACGGTACTCCTCCTTTAATCTTGTGAAATCCCCGCATGGAGGAAGGTGCGGAACCCGGGGAATCCGAGCCCCGCACCGGTGAATATGACTCCGTATGGTAGGTTGATTATAGAATAATAGTGTTGTTGCGGAATTCCACGCGCCGCTTATCAGTAGGCGCGCGCGTCGATCTCCTCCTGCGTTATCGTCGTCGCGTCGAAAGCGACCTCGTCGACGTAGGCGAGTTTTTCGGGCGTTTCACCGTTCTGCATCTGTTCGATGATCGCGGCGACTCTCGGCCCGTGCAACGGGTTGCACTCCACGTTGTAGTCGATCTTGCCCGCGAGCGTGTCCTCGAGTCCCGCGTGCGTGGCGTCGAACGAGATCACGGCGATATCGCCGCCGACCCCGAAGGTCTTGCCCGCCGCCGTCATGGCGTCGATGGCGCCGAACGCCATGTTGTCGTTCTCGGCGTAGACCACGTTGATGTCGGGATTTTGCTTCAGGATGCTCTCCATCACTTCCTGACCCTTGGCCTGCGTGAATTCTCCCGTCTGCTGAGCGACGAGCTTCCAACCCGCGTTCTTCTCCGCTCCGACTTCAAGTCCTTCCGTGCGTCCGATCTGGGCCGAAGAGCCTATCGTCCCTTGCAGATGCACGATGTTCAGGTTCGGCGTGTCGGCAAATTTCTCTTCCATCCACGCGACAGCCTTGTCGCCCTCGGCGCGGAAATCGGAACCGACCCAGCACGTGAACAGCGTGTCGTCCGACACGTCTATCATGCGGTCAACGATGATGACCGGGATGCCCGCGTCCTTCGCTTCCTGCAGCACCGTATCCCAACCTGTTTCCGTGACCGGCGCGAGCACGATGTAATTCACCTCCTGTTGGATGAAGTTGCGTATGGCCGTAATTTGGTTCTCCTGTTTTTGTTGAGCGTCGTCGAAGATGAGCTTGTAGCCGTTCGCTTCCGAGAACGTATCCTTCATGGACTGCGTGTTGGCCGTGCGCCAATCGGACTCGGCGCCCACCTGCGAGAAGCCGACGACCAATGGCCCGTCCGCGGAAGCGTCCGTCGCGGGGGATTCGCTTTCGCTTCCCTCCGCTGCGGGCGCGGCCGCGTCGTCGCCGTCGTCCGCTGGCTGACCCCCGCACGCCGCAAACGCGAACACCATCGCTACCGCCAACAGCGCCGTCAATACAATTTTCTTCATGTTATTTCCTCCTCCTTGTGAATCATTACATGAAATCGTTTGTTGTCCTTAATTCTTTACCTTCCGGCGGTCAAAGTCCATGCGTTTTCTTTCGCGGTGTCTGACGTTTTTTTCTCGTCTTTGCGCCGGCGTTTCCGCGCGCGGCGGCAAAGATTGAATTATTTAAGAAACTTGTTTGATTTGTTTCGGAATGCGAACCGTCGCGCTCGCGCCGCCGCCGGGCGTACTCTCGAAGGTCAGTCCGTACTCGTCGCCGCAGTACAGTTTGAGTCGTTTCTGTACGTTGACGAGGCCGAATCCCTTGCCGACCTTGTCGTCGTTGATGGCGGCGCGCAGTTTCGCGAGCACCTCCGGGGTCATGCCGACGCCGTCGTCCTCCACGACGAGCAGAATGTCATTTCCGTCGAAGCGTCCGCTGATGCGTATCGAACCCCTGCCGCGCTTGTTCTTGATGCCGTGGTAGAGGGCGTTCTCGACCAAGGGCTGCAAGGTCAGTTTCGGTATGCTGAAAGGGTAGAGCGCCTCGGGGATGTCGCTCTCGAATTCCATGATGTCGCTGTACCTTATCTGCTGTATTTCGAGGTAACTGCATACCTGCTTCTCCTCGTCCGCAATGGTGATGATGTCCTGTCCCTTGCTCAGCGAATTGCGGAAGAAGGTCGAGAGGTTCGTGACGAGACGAATGACGTCGGCGTCGCGCCGGCTTTCCGCGAGCCATATGATCGAATCCAATGTGTTATAGAGGAAATGCGGATTGATCTGCGCCTGAAGCAGTCCCATCTCGGCGCGCCGCAGCACTTCCTGATCCTTCTTCACGCGGTCGAGCAGTTCGTTCATCCTCCCTGACATATCGTTGAATCCGTCGTCGAGCGCCTTGATCTCGACGATGCCCGTGCCGACGGGTTCGACATCGAAGTCGCCGCCACCGAGTTTCAGCGTCTTTTCGACGAGGGCGCGGATCGGTTCGGATACTTTGAACGAAACGCGCCTTGAGTAGATGAGTATGACAAAGATGAGGGCGGCCGTGATGATCGCGGTCGTGACTATCGTCATGGTGATGCGGCCGTTGATCTCCCGCTGCAGTTTGGAGAGCGTGAGGATCTCGTCGTAGATGTAGGCGTGCATATATCTGTCGATGAGCGTCGTGATCGTGCGGATGTCGTTGTCGAGTTGCGTCATGCGCGAGTCGTAACCCTCGCTCGCGACGATGCGGTCGATGCTCTCCCTGAGCCTCTTGCACATATCGAGCATCTTGCCGATACGCCAGAGATTGTCGCTCTGCTCGGTCGTCGTTTCGAGACGGTGGAGTATCGCCTCGGCCGAACTCACGTATTCGTAGGGTATGTCGGTGTCGTCTTTTGAGCCTACCACGTAATAGTACATCTCGAGGTCGACGGTCGTTTTGAAATCGAAGTTGAATTCCGCGGCCGTGTCCGCGTTTTTCAGCGTGGTCGTGTATTCGTAGTTGAACAGGACGAGCAGCCCGAGCAGAACTATGGTCATGGCGAGGAAGGGAACCATCGCCGCGAAGATAAGACGCGAGAGTTGTCCTCTCATCGTCCCCTTGATTTTCTCGCGGCCTTTACCCATAAAGTGTTTCGTTGCTCTCGGAGCGCTCGTCGGGACAGGCGGATTTCGCGATGCAGGGCGCCGGGGACACTCCATCCTCGGGACTCGCCGCCGCGCGGTATGTCCTCGGAGAGCAACCATTTATCTTCTTGAACAAAAAACTGAAATAGTGCGGGTCGTTGTAGCCGACCTTCTCCGCTATGTCGCCGCTCTTCATGTCCGTGTACCTGAGCATCTCCTTCGCGCGCTCCATGCGGATCTCCGTCAGGTATTCGACAAAGGTCTTGCCCATCTGTTGGCTGAACAGCGCGCTGAAATGGGTCGTGCTCACGTTCGCGACCTTTGCCGCGTCGTTCAGACCGATGTCGGGAT
>JAISZM010000106.1 GCA_031269205.1 Eubacteriales Family XIII. Incertae Sedis bacterium
GTCGAATACTGCTTGATGCCGCGGAACAGGTTGTTCGCGGCGTAGATCGCCATGAAGTCCGAGGACGACACGGTGAATACGTGCTCCGCTATGCCCTCCCGGATGGGCACGGCGAAGCCTCCACAGACGACGTCCCCGAGCACGTCGTATATGACGTAGTCGAGATCCAGTTCCTCGAACACGTTCTGCTGTTTCAAGAGCTGCACGGACGTAATGATGCCTCTGCCCGCGCAACCCACGCCCGGCGCCGGACCGCCCGCCTCGACGCAATAGATGCCGTTGTAACCCTCGAAGATCGCGTCGCGCGCCTTCACCGTTCCCTTCTCGCGCAGCAGGTCGAGCACGGTCGGAATGTAGGAGCCGTCGCGCAGCGTGTTCGTCGAATCCGCTTTCGGGTCGCAGCCGAACTGCATGACGTTGTAGCCCATGTCGGAAAGCGCCGCGCTGAGGTTCGACGTCGTCGTCGACTTGCCGATGCCCCCTTTTCCGTACACCGCAATTTGTTTGATTTTTTTACTCACTCTATTCTCTCCTTTTCGGGACACTCCTATTATTTTTTATTTGATAATTTTCACGCCTTCCGTCGGCAATGTTCAGGCGAGGCCGCGCCGCGCTGTCGTTGATCTCACCGCGCTTCCTGTTCGAGCGCGCCGCTCGACGCGACCCGGTCGAGTATGGCGTCGAGCATACCGTAGCCCTCGAACACGCGCATCCCTCTGAGCATGAGATACTCGGCCGCGCCCGGGCCTATCTTCGCCACGATCACGGCCTCGCAGTCCGAGAGGACGTCGAGCACGGCGTCGAACGCCGCCGTGCTGTGTCCCCCGCCCTCGCAGGGTCGCGTGACCGCGCGGGTTTCGACGTAGGCGTATTCGTTCCCGTCGACATCATAGATCTGAAACTGTTCCGCTCTTCCGAAATGTCGGTGTACGGTCAGCCCGTCTTTCGACGCCACGGCTACGCGCCGCCCTCCGTTGTCTGTTCGCTTTGTACTCATCTGTCGTGAACCTTGTTGCACATCGGGAAGCTCTATTGCTTGCTCGGATTGTATTCGTTCGTCGTGAAGTCGGCAACCTTGGTGTCCTTGTTCTGCAGCGTATAGGACGAATCCCCGCTCGCGAACAGGTCGATCCACACTTGGACGTGGCTGTCGTCTATCAGACCGTCGTTCGAGAAGTTCGCGATCCAGAACAGGTCGGGGTTGAGGCTGATGGCGTTCTCCGCGTAGAGCTCTCCCGCTTCTTCCCGGTTCTCGTTGATCCACTTGTTGGCCTTCGTGATGGCTCTGATGAACTTCGTCACCGTTTCGGGATTCTCTTTCGCGTAATCCGTGCGGAAGAACCATCCCGTATCGCCGCCCGTGTCACCGAGGATGTCCCAATCCGTGAAGAGTATGCGCTTGTCGGGATACAGCGTTTCGACCTGTTCGCGTGTCAGGTGAACTCCGGCGACATCGGCGTCACCCGCCTCGAGCGCCGTGACCAAGGATTCCTCCGGGATGGTCAGCAGCTCGGACTGCGACTTCGGATCCTTCACGCCCGCCTGACGCATGTACTCGAGCGGGAAGCCCGCCGTGCAACCGCCGCTCGCGGAAGCCGTGCCGATCTTCGTACCGATGAGATCCTCGCCGTTCTGTATCGGGCTGTCCTCGTTGACGATGAACGTCATGTGTTGCAGGTCTTCGGCCGTGGTGATGTCCGTCGAAACCTGCACGATCTCCGCGCCGTTGTCGAAGGCCGTAAGCCCTTCCGAAGTCATGAGCGCCACCGCGTCGACGGTGCCCGACGTCAGAGCGCTGACGTGCTGCGGTATGTCTATGACCCCGACGTCCTCTATCTCGATGCCTTCCTCTTCAAAGTAGCCTTTCGCGAGCGCTATCGTCGCCGAACCGAGACGCGTCGGGTCGCCGCCGATGCCCTGCAGTTTGATGACGACCTTGTCGCCGCCCTCGGCGCCGCTCCCGTCGGACGAGGCGTCACCGCCGCCCGTATCCGCGCCGCCGCCGCAACCGACCGCGAACAACAGGACAACGACGAGCATCACCCCGAGGATCGCCGCGCTTAATTTTCGGGAACCTCCAAAAGCTCCGCGCATACGGCCCTGCCGTGTACGGTTATCGGAAACTCCCTTTTCGTTCTTCACTCGTTTCATTTCTTTCTTCCTTCCTCTCAATTACACATTCCACTACACTTTTCAATTACACATTTCAGTTCCACATTTCTACTACACATTCCAATTACACAATGACAACCATGATTTAATTATTTATCGGGTCGGCGCGTGCCGCGCTAAACATTGACGTTCTTCTCCTGCCAACGCGTCAGGTAATTTTCCGCTCTGACGAGCACGGCATTGACGATGATGCCGATGATGGCGAGCATGAGTATGCCCACGTACATATCGGGGATCATGTAAGCGTGCATGAAGTTGTAGATCATAAACCCGAGGCCGTAGCGCGCGCCGAGCATTTCGGCGCCGACGAGCACGATGAGCGCGATGCCGGCGCTCAGGCGAAAACCCGCGAGGATGAACGGCATGGCCGACGGCATGACGACCTTCAGGAACAGGCCGGGCGTGCCGATGCCCATCGACCGCGCCGAGCGGATGAGGACGGGGTCGGCGTTCTTCACGCCCTGTATCGTGTTGATGAGTGTCGGCGGCAGGCAGGCCCAGATGACGATCGCGTACTTCGAGATATCGCCCACGCCGAATATGAGCAGGAAAAGCGGCAGTATCGCCAGTATCGACGTGTTCCTCATTATCTGAAACACCGGGTCGATATAGTCCTCGACCGTCTTGAACCAACCGAGCAGCACGCCGAGCGGAACGGCGATGACGGTGGATATCGCGAGACCGACGAAGGCCACCTTCAAACTCGCTATCGTGTGCAGCCACAGCTTGCCCGTCACGGCGAGTTCCCGGCCGGCCTCCAACACGGACGCGAGCGGCGGCACGAACATGCTGTGTACGTAGTTCGGGACGATGAGCCACACGACGACGAGTCCTATGATGACGATGGACTTCTTGTATGCGACGAACGCGGGATTCGGTTT
>JAISZM010000148.1 GCA_031269205.1 Eubacteriales Family XIII. Incertae Sedis bacterium
GGCGCGTCTCCGCCCGAGGGCTGCCGCTGCGCCGACGTGATAACGGGTCGCGCGGATCCGCCGTCCTGCCCCGCGTTCGGAGCGTCGTGTACGCCCGAAAACGCGAGAGGCCCTTGCATGGTTTCGGCGGAAGGCGCCTGCGGCGTCTGGTACGAGCACACGCGGCGGAAGGACATCGTGTAACAATGACAGTTTTGGGGACGATAACTATGGCGCACGGAAGCGGCGGGAGTGAGTCCGCCCTGCTCACGCGCGAGATTTTCGGAAAGCGCTTCGCGAACGACACGCTCGACAGGCTTGAGGACGCGGCGGTGCTCGCGCTGCCTGCGAGCGACGGGCGCCCGCGGGATGTTCCCGGTGGCGAGAGGCGCGTCGTCGTGAGCACGGACTCGTTCGTCGTGACGCCGCTCGAGTTCGCGGGAGGCGACATCGGCAAACTCGCCGTCTACGGCACGGTGAATGACGTGCTCATGATGGGCGGCGAGCCGGGATACCTTACCTGCGGCTTCATCCTCGAGGAAGGGCTTGAGATTGCGACCCTGGACAGGATAGTCTCGTCAATGGCCGTCGCGGCCGCGTCCGCGGGAGTCACGATAGTCGCGGGCGACACGAAGGTCGTCGAGCGCCGCGCGGGCTCCGAGGCCGCGCCCGGAATGTTCATCAACACGACGGGGATAGGGTTTCTGCGCGAGCGTGTCGCGCGCGGCGCGGTCGTGGCGCCCTCGGCCGCCTCAGCGCGGCGCGGCGACGTGGTCATGGTGAGCGGCAGTATAGGCGATCACCACGCCTGCATACTCTCGGCGAGACTCGGCGTAGAGAACGCGATAAAGAGCGACTGCGCGGCGCTCGACGACGTCGTGGACGCGCTGTACGGCGCGAAACCGGGCAGAGGCGACCGCGGCCGCGCGCATCCCCCCGCCCGGGTTCAAGGTCAAGCGCCCCGCGAAACGAATGAACCGAAAGATGGTGTCGAAGTACACGTCATGCGCGACGTGACGCGCGGCGGACTCGCCACCGTACTGAACGAGATAGCCGAAGCGTCGGGCGTCCTCATCGAACTCGACGAGGAGAGCATACCCGTGACGGAAGAGGTCAGGGCCTTTTGCGGCGTCATGGGCCTTGACCCTCTCTACATGGGGAACGAGGGCAAAATGGTCGTCATTGTTCGGGACGAGGACGCGCCCGAGGCGCTCGCGGCGATGAGAAAAACCGAGCATGGCCGGGACGCGAGGATCATCGGGCGCGTAGGAAATACCGGGGACAGCGGACTGGTGATAAAAACGCGCATAGGCGGCACCCGCAGAGCGGCCTCCCTCAGGGGAGAGGGCCTTCCGCGCATCTGTTGAAAACATTCCGATAGAAAAGCGTCGTCGTCTACGCCGAGCGAACGAGGTTGCGCCCGTCGCGTTTCGCGCGGTAGAGCGCGGCGTCCGCCCGTTCGATCAAGCTGGTAAGATCCTCGCTGCCGTCGGGCGTTTCCGCTATGCCGGCGCTGCAGGTGATGCGTATGTCCGTGCCGTTATAGTGGACGACCATCAAGTCGATCTGCTTGCGTATGAGTTCGGCGCGTTCCTCCGCGGCTCCCAGCGTGGCGCCGTCCATGAAAAGAACGAACTCCTCGCCGCCGTAACGTGCGAGCACGTCGTATGAGCGTATGAGTTCGCGTATCCGTTCGGACATCGCTCGCAGCACGGCGTCGCCCGCGAGGTGGCCGTATGTGTCGTTGACGTCCTTGAAAAGATCCAGATCGAACATGAGCACACTGCACGATGTCCCGGCCCGCTTCGCGCGTTCGAGCAGCAGCGTTGCGATCTGCATGAAATGCCGCCTGTTGTAGAGTCCCGTCAGCGCGTCCGTGTAGGCCGCGTTTTCAAGTTTCTTCATCGCGGTCACGGCGTCGGTCGCGTCCTGTATGAGCAGGACCGTTCCGATCTTTCGGCCGCTCGCGTCGATGGGCTTGACGCGCGCCTTGTAGTGCCGCGTTTCCCCACCGTGATCGCTCGTGAAATCTATTTCGTGCAGAGCGCCGTCCGCCGGAATATCCTTCAGCTCACCGGGCCAGCCTTCCGCGTCCGCGACGGGCCGCCCCTTGGGGAACTTCGCGAGGGCCGGTATCAACTCCATAGCGGCGTCGTTGGCCGATGAGAAGTCATTCTTCATGTCCATAAAAACGACGGCGTCGTTCAGGATGTCCACCGTGATGGATTTGGCGCGCGTCGAGAAATCGAACAGATCGTAGCGCAGCACGGAATAGTAAAACAGCGTACTCGTGGCGACGAGAACGAACGGCGTGAAGTTGACGCCGTGCAGATCAATCTTGAGCAGGTAGGTGCCGACGATGTAGACGACGTTCGTGAGCAACGGCCCCGCGGAGATGAGCATGAGCAGCAACAGCGGCTTGCGGTAGCGGTTGCCCCAGACGAAATTGCGCTTGATGATGACGAAGAACGAGATGATGATGCAGACGGCGGCGATCGCGTAGACGAGGAAGTAGAGCGGACCTTGCTCGACGATCTCCAGGCCGTGTATCATGGTCTCGTTCGTGTAGCGAAACTCCCGGTAGATGAGTCCCGTGGCGTCGGTCGTCCATATGAGAAGCATATTCGCAAAAGGTATGGCGACAAGGAGCACACGCCACCACATCCTGATCGCGACCTCACAGTAGTCGAGAATGAACAGGAGAAAGAGCGGCGACATGAAACAGGCGCCCGCGTACATGACCTTGACGCCCGTCAGCGCGCCTCCGACATCCGTGCTGATCACCTCGAAGAAATTGCCGACGACGTAGAGCAGAATCCCCAGCAGGCAGAAGATGAAGAGATTCTTTTTTTCGCTCTTGCACTTGATGACCGTCGACACGATCAGATCGGCCGTGATGATGATGCTTGCGAAAAGCAAGATCGTTACGATAGTGTTTTCCAAAGACCCTCCTGCAGCTTTACAGAGCGTCGATCAAATTCAGCAGCGTATCCCTGACCGACGTTCCTCTTCGCGTAAATATTGCGTAAAGTGATAAGATATCGTTTATTATAGACCGAACCAGCCGGAATGGGCAAGGGTTCGCGTATATTTTTCGAGTGCGGAGCATAGGCGCGGGGCGTGAGCGGCCGGGATAAGTGCATACGAGAGCACGTCCGCGGTGACTGAATAGTTTCGATTTAACCACTGAACAGTCACATCTCCGTCTGGCAAAGGCCAAAATCGTCTGTTTACATTTTTGATTTTTCGTGTATAATATGTGGAGTGAAGCGTTTCCACAACGCGACAGTTCCGGCCTGGCGCTGGCGCGCCGGAAAGGGAGACGCGTACGGAGAAGAGCTATCACCCAACAGCAACCACGCGTCGACCGCCCGTCATGGTGATCAAGCGGCGACGGAAAGGGGAGGGAATAAGCGATGAAAAGAATGGCGCCAAATGTAAATACTTTCCAGG
>JAISZM010000171.1 GCA_031269205.1 Eubacteriales Family XIII. Incertae Sedis bacterium
TTTGAGCGAAGCGGCATTATAGCCCCACGGAAATGTCATCGTATACCTTGCGGGCGTTCTGTCTGTCATGCCGTGCAGATAAAGAGCTGTTTCATGCGAGAAAATGCCCTTGCTAAAACGATATTGCAAGAGATACATTTCATCTTCCCATGCGGACGGCCTCAAATACATGCCACGGTCAATTTGCACAAGCTCTTTGGATTCTACAAGCGCAGACAGTATGCTTCGGTGGAATCCGCTCTCTGTCACTTGCTTTGATGTGACCATATCACCCGCGTTTTTAAGGAAATCTTGAAGTGTTACTTGTTGCGGCATGGCGATTCACCTCCTTTGACAAACACACTACATATTATACAAAAATGATGTTTATTTGTCAATAGATTGTTCGACAATCACACATTAATTTATATGGTATGTAAAGTTGTCGGCTCTCAAACTCAGTGTCCTCCACGTCCCCAAGTATCCCACGGAAGAGTAGCAAAAGATACTGGATGTGATAGGCGTGAATTTGCAGACACACCGCAGAAATACGATTATTCAGAACATCTCCTTGCTCAGCTTCTCTATCTCCTCGGATATCGTATCGTATACCCCTTCAAAATTGGAACCCGGCCCGCCCGTCGTCTGGCACGGTATGATATAGCGCTTGCCGCAGTTTTCGCCCACCCACCGCACAGCCTCGGCTATCTTCTCTCGCGACCAATCGAAGCGATCGACCTCAGCCGAGTCGATTCCGGCCATGAACGAGATCTGCCCGCCGTACTGCTTGATGAGCGCGGGTAGGTCGTTGGACTTCGTCGCCCCCTGCCAGATGTCGATACCCATTTCGATCATGTACGGTACGAACGTGGCCGCGTAGCTGTCCGAATGGTGGACTATAAGCTCGATCCCGCTCTCATGGAAGGAACGGTACATCCGCTTGTACGGTTCGAGAAGGAATTCCTTGAACATCTTCGGTGACATGAAGGTAGATGTCTGGCTACCCCAGTCGTCGTGATGTAGGACTGTGTCAGCCTGAAGTCTGTCTGTAAGCAATTTTACGTAAGCGCACTCCCAATCCGCGATATAGTCGATCAGCTCATGCATCTCCTTTGGGTTTTCGTAAAACGCGCACAGCGCCCCCTCCATGCCCATCAGCGAATGAAGCTGCTCGAAGATACCCGGGAAGATTATCGGCCCTATGAAGCTCTCATTCCGGTCGCAAGCGTCGTACTCGGCCTTTGCCTCCGCCCACATCTCTTCAGGGAAGTCGAGGCTCGGTGCCTTCACGAACTCCCTCCAGCGTGTGATGTCCTTCAAGACGATGTGCTCTGCGTCGTGCACCGGAAACATACCCGGATTGCCCTCCGGAAAAGTCCATGTGACGCCCCAGTAGTCGGTTTTGTCCTCGTCGCCGGGAAAATACGGTACTGGGTTCGTGTAACTGTACGGATCGGTAAAGGACAATTGCATGAACTCAAACTGGTTCACGAAGCGCTCGGGCTTCCCGCCCCTAATCGTCTCTATCAAATTCTCTCTCGGTGTAAGCATCGGTCTTTCTCCTTCCCTGTGCATGATTGATAATAACATATAGGCCGTTGCGATAATGCCTGTCACCACGGCGGAGAACAGGCAGCTTGCGGATACAGATATATCCCCCGTAAGCCCTCCGAACGCGACCGGGACATACGGCGCGAGGAAGCCGTCGAATAACGCAAAAGCGTTGAAAACCGCGATGCAGGCACCGCGCTGTTTCCTCGGTGCGCAGCGGGCGACCTGCAGGCTGAAGAACACGAACATGAACCCGTCAGCGATGGATTTGAGAGCGATGCCACCAGCCGCCGTAAACACGTTCCTCGAAAGCCATAACACGAGCAAGGCGAGCGAGAACATTATGCAGAACAAAGCAGCGTAGCGATCCTTGCTCCGAAACCTCATCATAACGGGCGTAGCGGCAAGGCAGCCGAACAACCCTGCGATTAGCCACACCGAACTTAGCCAACCCGTCGTGACCGAGGTGCCGAAGCCCTTTTCGTACACATAGACATCCGCCAGCACCGTGATGCATAGCGTGAACGTCTGAATGACGGCGAACACGAGTATGAGCCTGACAAATAGCAACGGCCTCCATTCGAGTCCCACCTCCCAGCGCTGCATGACGTCTTTGCGCCGTCTCCCACGGTCGTCGAACTCCGTCTCAGGCACGAAGATGGCGCATAGGACGACAGGGATGAGAGATACGCCGTTGATGAGGAAGGCGTATCGCCACGACGCGAGGGCAACATATCCCACGCCGATGGAGATGGCGGCACCGAAGATGCAAGTGGCGGCGTTGTAGAAGCCGTACATCTTTCCCTGCTCGGCCTCGGTAGACCAAAGCTCCACAATCATAGCCGCCGTCACAACCGTCAATATGCCCGACGCCCCGGCGCACACGCTCCGAAGGACGGCAAGCATCTCCACGTTCACGGCGAAAGCGCAGGCCACACCAAAGGCGAAGAATACCGCCGTTCCCCACAGCAGCAGAACACGCTTGCCCACGCGCCGCATCAGAAACGCAGCGAGCAGGCCCGTAAAAACGGAGACTACGCCGGTCCCCGAGATGATATAGTTACGCAGGAACAGCCCCGTGTCGGGATAGGCTCCATCCGCACCGAACAGTACGCTGACGAGCGGCACGATGATGGCGTCCGACATCATGCCGTAGCCCGCCGTGCATATCGCGAGCTTCATCCAAAGCGGATGGCGTTTTGCCCTTTCGTTCGGAAGCAATGGACTAAGCCCTGGCAACTATTCGATCTCGAACGCCGCCGCACTCTTGTACGTGATAAAGGGCAGGTCGTTCACCATCACGACGCCGCCCGGCGCTCCGATCAAATCCGGAATGCGATTGACCATGATGGTACTCGTCGTAACCGCGCCATGGAAGTCCTCAATGGCCATCCGTATGTCGGGCTCTCCGTCAAACTCGACCGTGAAGGAATTGGTCTCCCCGCCTTCCCCGTATTTGAAGTAACTGACGGACTCGATGTCTATCCCCTCCTCAGTGTGGACGACGCCTGTCTCCATATAGCCGACAAGGCAGCCCTCTTTGATCGTGTAGTCGAGATCGGCCGGCGAGACGTCCGCCTTTGCCGGCACTATATCGTTCTTCGTCTCATATCCCGTGACGTGCAGGCCGCATTTCTCCGCAAAGAGCGTGTCCACGCCGATCCACATGGACGGGCCTTCCTCCTCTCCGTCATAAGCGAGGCTTTCCCATTCCTCGGGCGGCGCGCCAAAGCCCATGCCCGCAGACGATTCCTCGCCGAAACCGTCGAGCAATGCATTGAAGACGAGGCGCACCTTCGTGAACTTTCCGCTCAGCGCGGAGAGCACGAGCGGTATCGACTGCCACAGTTCCGCCGAGCCTGAACCCAGATACGAGGCGCCCGTCCGCTTTCCGATCTCGTCGAGTTCCCGCGCGAGCTCCGGCGCCGCGACGCGGGGGTTGTAACAGACGATGCCTACGGGCATATAGTTGACGCCGTTCTCCATGCACGTTTTCGCCTGCGGGAAGATTTCCTCTACCGTGTTCAGCGAACAGTCAAGCATGACGTCGGGCATCGTGGCCTTGACCGTATCTTCGAGATTCGCCACGTCCGTGGTCGCGATCCCTATGGGCTCCGAACCCGACGCCGCCCCGACGTCCTCTCCTATCCTTCGTATCTCGACGCCGCATACGATATCCGCGCCGCGGTGAAGCAACGCGCCGATGCAGACCGACGCCACATTCCCCGCAGAACCGATGATACCCACCTTGATTTTCCTTGCCACAACCAATCTCTCCTCTCTTTGTTTTCGTGCCTCTGCCTTCATCCCATCCAAACTGGCAAAATCGATTGGCGCTCGCTTATGGATTTGTTTCGCGGATGGCCGCGAGCACGCGCTCCCGCGTAAACGGCAGGTCTGAAAGCTCCGCGCCTATCGCATCGCTGACCGCGTTCGCGATAGCCGGAATCACGGGGATCGCCGACACCTCGCCGATACCCTTTGCGCCGTAAGCGCCGTATTCGTAGGGCCGGTCGACGAATGAGAACGACATCGCTGCGTTTCGCGGGCCGTCCATGAAGGTCGGAATCCGGTAGTCGCGGAAATTGGGATTGATGACCTTTCCCGCGTCGTTCAGCAGCGTCTCCTCGTATAGTGCCTGCCCTAAGCCCATCGAAAACGCGCCCTCGATCTGCCCCTCGCAGGTCATCGGATTGATGACCGTGCCGCAGTCGTAGCACCCGGCCAGTTTTTCGAGCCGCACCTCTCCCGTCTCGCTGTTGACGGCGACCTCGACGCCCCAGCCGCCGTATGAATAGATGGTAGGGTTCTCATTGGGATACTCGTCGAAGGCAAAGGGGTGGTGCCAAGTGGCCGTGCCCATTATCTGACCCGCCTCCATGAGCGAGCCGTCGCCCGTGAAAAGATCCTTGTACTCGATGGCGTTCTCAGGATTGGCCTTCTCGAATATCTTCCCGTCCTCGGTGTCGAGCGCGTCGACTGGAAGTTTCATGACCCCGGAGGCGATGTCGAACATCTTCTTCTTCGCGTCCTCGGCGGCGAGCAACACGGCGTTGCCGTTTACGAGGGTGCCCCGGCTGCAGAAAGTCCCCATGTCGTGCGGACATTGCTCGGAGTCACCGAAGACGACGCGCATCCTGTCGAAGGGAAGCTTAAGCACCTCCGCCGCGGCCATCGCGTCCACGGACAGGCCGCCGTGTCCGAGTTCCACGTGCGACACGTAGATGGTGGCCGTGCCGTCGTCCCCTATGCGGCAATGCGCACCCGTGCCGTTCGGATCCTCGGCGCCTACGAACTTGTTCGCGAGCGCGATGCTCTTGCCGAAAAACCAGGGACCCTCTGGGGGCCGCTTCTCGTCCAGCCTGATCTCGTCTATCGTCCTCTCCAGTATCTCGAGCGAGCCGTTGTTGGACACCTTCTTCCCGTCCCCGTCGGTATCGCCGTCGACCAGCACGTTCTTCAGGCGTATCTCGTCACGGCCTATGCCGAGCCTCTTAGCGGCCTCATCCATGTTGCGTTCGATAGGATAGACCATGTACTCCGACCCGAGTGCGCGGTAGGGTGCCGTGGGTGGCGTATGCGTGTATATGCCATAACTCTCGATGAGAAGGTTTGGCGACCGATAGTTGCCGACCGCGCCCTCGCCCGCGCACATGATGAGGATGGCCGAGTGCGTGGAATACGCGCCGCCGTTGCCGAGTAGCACGATATGCCGCGCAACGAGCGAACCGTCCTCCCTGTAGCCGTCCTTTACGGAAATCACGGCTGCGCCGCGCAGCCCGCCAGACACGAAGCTCTCCTCGCGGGTCATGACGATACGCACGGGCAAACCGTATCTCATCGCGCCGATAGCCGCGACGTCGACCGTAGAGATGCCCGTCTTGCCTCCGAAGCCGCCGCCGAGGTAAGGGATGCGGTAATTGATGTCTCCAGGTATCATGCCTAGGTCGCTCGCCATCTCGTACCTCGCCGTGGAGCCTTTCTGCTCGCTCGCGTAGACCGTAAGCCGCCCGTCCGTTTCCGGGATGACGACACATTGATGCGTCTCAAGAGTACAATGGCTGACGAACGGGATGTTGTATCTGCTCTCGACGATGAGGTCGGCCTCCGTGAAGCCCTGCTCCACGTCCCCTATCTGCTGTACGAAGGATGCGAACATATTGGGCTTCGACGGGTCTAAGCCAAAGTCTTCCAGTTCCTGAAAGCCCGTAGGCAGATAGGATCCGACGTCCTCATGCACCTTGATTGGACCATCCTCGAGCGCGGTCTCCACGTCAAAGACGGCGGGAAGTTCCTCATACTCGATGCGCACGAGTGCCGCCGCCTGCGCAGCGATGCCCTCCTCCGTCGCCACGACAAGCGCGACGTAGTCTCCGACGTAGCGTACGACCTCCTTGCAGAGTATATGG
>JAISZM010000184.1 GCA_031269205.1 Eubacteriales Family XIII. Incertae Sedis bacterium
TTCACGGCGTCCTGCATGCTGAGCCGTTCCCAGGGAGGAGTGAGATCGAAGGTCTTGCCTTGGTAGGTGATGACCATGGAGCCCGTCGCGGCGAGGGCCGCCTTCGAGGCGATGTTTTCCGTCAGCCTCATCACGGTCTCGGCGTTGCCGTAGGCCTGATACAGCTCCATCGCGGTGTATTCGGGGTTGTGATTTTTGTCCATTCCCTCGTTGCGGAACATTTTACCCATCTCGTACACGCGGTCGAGACCGCCGACGGTCAGGCGCTTCAGGTAGAGCTCGTTGGATATCCTGAGCTTCACGTCCAGATCGAGCGTGTTGTGATGGGTGCCGAAGGGCCGCGCGTTCGCGCCGCCCGCGATGGTCGTGAGCACCGGCGTGTCGACCTCGAGAAAGCCCTCCTCGTCCTCGAGATAACGCTTGATCTCGCGGACGACGGCCGCGCGCTTCACGAAGTCGTCTTTCACCTCGGGGTTCATGATGAGGTCGACGTAGCGCTGACGGTAGCGCAGTTCCGTATCCTTCAGCCCCTGCCTCTTGTTCGGGAGTATCTGTATGCTCTTGGACAGCAGTACGACCTTCGACGCCTTCACGGATATCTCGCCGTGGCGCGTCTTGAACACCGTACCCTCAAGACCGATGATGTCGCCGATGTCGTAGGTCTTGAACCAGCTGTACTCCTCGTCGCCTATCGCGTCCTTCCTGACGTAGGCCTGTATGCGTCCCTGCTTGTCCTGAATGTCGATAAAGGACGCCTTGCCCATGTCGCGGAAGGCCATGACGCGACCGCAGATCGAGACCGCGCGCTCGGCTGGCGCCTCGCCCTCGGGTACCTGCTTTTCACGCTCCTCGTAGTCGGCCTTGATATCCAAGCTGAACGCGTCCGCGTTCCATTTTTCGTTCTTGAAGGGATCGCGCCCCGCATCGCGCAGTTTTTGGAGTTTGTCGCGGCGTATCTTCCGCAGTTCGTTGATCCGCTCCGACGAAAGCTCCTCGTCCTGCTCGCTCGGCTGCGCCTGTTCGTTCCTCGTCTTATCCTCGCTCATGTCTGTTTCTCATTTCCGCTACACGCAGAGCTTTTATCCTTTTTTTACATCATCCGACCGACAGTATCTCGTACCTTGAAGTTGAACCGTCGGGAAGCGTGACTATCACTTTTTCTCCGACCTTCGCGCCGAGCAACGCGGCGCCGACGGGGCTTTCGTTCGAGAGCTTTCCCGCAAACGGGTCGGCTTCGGCGCTGCCGACGATGGTGTACTCGTTCTGCTCCCTGCCGCTCTTGACCTTCACCTTGCGGCCGAGCATGACTTTGTCCTTCTCACCGCGGACGCTCTTGCTGTCTATGATCTTCGCGTGTTTGATGATGTTCTCGATGACGCTGATCTGTTCCTCCAGCTCGGCCTGCTCGTTCTTCGCGGAGTCGTATTCCGCGTTCTCCGAGATGTCTCCGTATGAGATCGCCTCTTTCAGACGCTCCGCTATCTCCGGACGTTTGACCGTGATGAGTTCGTCGAGTTCGGCCACCTTCGCGTCGTAACCTTCTTTTGTAAGCAGTATCTCTTCGTTCATTCCTTGCCTCCGATAATAACATCTGATGGGGGCGCCGCGTTTGTCACGCCACGATAGGTGCGGCGAAAGATGTTCCAAAGCTTCTGACAAAATATTATGTGCCATCGAAAGCCCCGAACCTTAACAGGTTCGGGGCTTCCATATGGTCGGAGTGAGAAGATTTGAACTTCCGGCCCCTTGACCCCCAGTCAAGTACTCTAACCAAGCTGAGCTACACCCCGATCCGTCCATTGCGCCCGCAAGGGCAGACGCGACGAAGCAGTATTATTATATTATCATTCTACGCTCTTGTAAACCCATCTGTTTTATGCTCTAATATTTTATGTTCAATAACGGTTACTGCGCGTCAAAGCGGTGAAAAGCGTGGCGACCCGGCGGTGAAGGATGAAACGGCGGATTCGAAATGAGTGACGAAACGATCAGCGACGACATGATGACGATAGACGAGATGCAGGAGATTCTTGACGGACTTGCGGAGGAACTCCCGCCCATCTTTTACGAGGAGCTGAACGGCGGCATTCTGTTGCTTCCCGAGGCGCACCGGAGTCAGTATGCGCAGGCCGACGATCTATGGACGCTCGGAGAATATAGATACAGCCACACGATGGGTCGCTACATCGTCATTTTCTACGGGAGTTTCATGAAACTCTTCGGGCACTATGACAGGGAGCGCATGATCAAGGAACTGCGTAAGACGCTTCGACATGAGTTCCGGCATCACATGGAATCGCTCGCGGGCGAGGACGGCCTGGAGAAGGAAGACGCCGCGTTCATCGCGAAGTACCTCGGTGGCTTCTGAACCCGGCTCTCATCGCGCGCCGATTTCCGAAAATCCATGGAACGTCCTTCGCGTGACGTCCGAAACTTCCTCTCTTGTATCGAACGTCACACCTTGGACGCATATATTGTGCGCCGCAAAACAATTTTCTGACAATTCCATTCCTCCACCTCTTTTTTTTCTTGTAAACCAAAATCAAGAGGAGTATACTTGTGATTACTCTCACTCTGATTCGGAGTCGAAGGGAAGAACATCAATAAGGAAACCTTTATCACGGAGGGTGTATGGATTCGTACGGAAAAAGATTCGGGGATTATCTTAACAGCGTCAAAAAGATGGCCCGAAACTCTGTGAACGCTTATGTCCGTGATTTGAGTGAATTTGAGGATTATGCCCGTCGGCGCGGCGTCGTCGATCTGAAGGACACGACCGAGTCTGACACAGCCGCGTGGCTGATGGAACTGAAAAGCGGCAACCGAAGCTCGGCCACCATCGGCCGCAAGCTCGCGTCCGTCCGCGCCTTTTATAAATATCTGAATCATCAGGGCGTCATATCAACCAATCCGTCCGTGGACATAAAGACCCCGAAGGTCGTGCGCAAGGAGGTCGAGTACCTCTCGATCGGTGAGATCGAGAAACTCCTGGCTCAACCCGACGACTCGCCGAAGGGCGTCAGGGACAGGGCTATACTAGAGGTACTCTACGCCACAGGTATGCGTGTCACGGAGTTGATAGAGATGGATAACGACGACATCAACATGCGGATGGGGTTTGTGACGATGCACGGTTCGCACGGCAAGGCGCGCATCATCCCACTCGGCAGACCCGCGCGCGTCGCGCTCGAGGAATACATCTACGAGGGTCGCGCGAAGTTGCTCCGCGGCAAGAGGGTAAAAGAAAAAGCGCTGTTCTTGAATTATTACGGGGAACGGATAACCCGTCAGGCGCTCTGGAAGATAATGAGGAGTTACGCGGAGCAGGCGGGATTGAACAAGAAGCTCACGCCGCAGATGCTACGCAATTCTTTCGCCGTACACATGATACAAAACGGCGCCGATCTGAAAACGCTTCAGGAACTTCTCGGCCACGAAGACATCGCTGCTACGCAGATATATCTTACCGTATCCAAGAACAAGATCAAGGCCGTGTACGATAGAGCCCACCCGCGCGCGTGAGCCGCGAGTTTTGGGCTGCGTACCATTTCTGTTTTTCTATTGCGTTTTCTATTGCTGATCCGAAGATTGACCTTCGCGCCACTCGTCTGTCACGCGCTTGATCGCTAAGGGCAGATATCTGACGATGTCCGTGGCGACGAGGCCGTACTCGCCACGCTCGTTCACCGCCATATCGCCGGCGAGTCCGTGAATAAATACGCCTGCCAAAGCCGCGTCCTTCGCGCTCATTCCCTGCGCCGCGAACGACGCGATGAGTCCTGTCAGCGCGTCGCCCGAACCCGCTGTCGCCATGCCGGGGTTACCCGTCGTGTTTTCGAACAGCTCTGTCGCGGCTTTGTTTTTTCTTACGGTGAAATCATTCGCTGACGAACTCCCCGAAGCGGCGGAGTCGGTACGCTGCGGAGGTATGCGCGAGGGGACGGCTACGAGGGTGCCGTTGCCCTTCAGAACGGCGACGGCGCTGTATTTTTCGGCCAGCATACCGGCCGCGCGCCGTCTGTCGGACTGTACGTCGGCAACGCTGACGCCAAGCAGCCTCGCGGCCTCGCCGGGGTGCGGCGTGACGACGACGCTGCGAGAATTCCCGGAATTGCCGGGGAGCGCAGCGCAGCGCGAGCGCGCCAGAAGGTTCAGTGCGTCCGCGTCTATGACGAGCGAACCCGCGTAGCTCTTGAGGATTGCATCGATCAGACGCTCCGCCTCGTCGGACGTCCCGAGTCCCGGGCCGACGGCGAGCGCGTCATAGCTGTCAAAAGGTGAGACGTTCGGGGGTGTTCCGTCAGCGGACGCGTCGCTCTCAAAGAGGGTTTTTACGGATTCGATCCTCGTGGCCTCCGCCGTCCCTCTCGCGGCTTCGACGCCGGATCGTCTCACGCAGATCGCGCAAGGTTCGCGCGTCTGCAGTATCGGCCACAGGCTTTCGTCCGCGCTGACGTACACGAGCCCGGCGCCGCCGCGCAGCGCGGCGCCGGCGGCGAGCACAGCCGCGCCCGCCATGCCCGGGCTGCCGGCGACTACGAGGACGCGCCCCGCGCGTCCCTTGTGCATATCCGGCGCGCGTGGCGGCAGCAACGGCTTTATCTTCTCTAACGTGATAGTGTCCATTATTCCATCACCGCCTCATACGAGCCGCGTAAAGAATATCGCCGCCAGATTGAAGTATATCAGGCAGGCGAAGGTATCCGTAAGCGTCGAGATGAACGGCGCGGCCATGAGCGCGGGGTCGATGCCGACGCGCTTGGCGAGCAGAGGGAGCATACCGCCAATGCACTTCGCGAGACAGATGACGAGCACCTGCGCGCAGCAGACCGTCAGGCCGACAAAGAGGGCGTTTTCCGGTCGGTCTATGAAGATGATTTTGCAGAAATTGATCGCGCTCAGACTCGCGCCGAGCAGGAGGCTGACGCGGAATTCCTTCCACAGCACCCGCGGCGCGTCCTTCATCTCGATCTCGCCGAGCGCGAGTCCGCGGATGATGAGCGTCGACGCCTGGCTGCCGCTGTTGCCGCCCGTACCCATGAGCAGGGGCAGGTACATGGCCAGGCTCACGACATCGGAAAGCAAGAGTTCGTAGTGCGCGATGACGAGACCCGTCAGCATGGCGGAGCACATGAGCAGGATGAGCCACGGGAAGCGGTTGCGGTAGTGCCGGAATACGCCTGTGTCCAGGTATTCGCGGTCGTCCGCGCCGATGACGCCGCCCATGCGCTCGATATCTTCCGTCGTCTCCTCCTCTATGACGTCGAGGATGTCGTCGACCGTGATGATGCCGACGAGCCGGTGTTCGTTGTCGACGACGGGAATGGCGAGAAATCCGTACCTCGTGAAGGCTTCGGAGACCTTCTCCTGATCGTCGTAAACGCCGACGTATACGATGTCTTCGACTATGAGGTCGGCTATCGGCGTCGTCTCGTCATACGTCACCAGATTTCTCAGCGAGACGATGCCGAGCAGCTTCCTCCCCCAATCCTTCACGTAACACGTGTAGACGGTCTCCGAATCCATGCCCACCTTTTTGATGTGGACGAGGGCGTCGCCGACGGTCCAGTCTTTTTTCAATTCTATATAATCGGGCGTCATGAGACTGCCCGCGCTGTTCTCGGGATAGTTCAGGAAGGTGTTGATGAGTTTGCGTTCACCGGGCGTACTCTTGGCGAGGACCTTGTCCACGACGGTGGCGGGCAGTTCCTCGAGTACGTCGATCATATCGTCGAAGTCCATCTCCTGCATGATCGTGCCGAGCTCCCGATCCGTTATCTTGTCGATGATCGCGAGCTGGTCGTCCGAGTCCAGGCGCGAAAAGACCTCTGCCGACGCGTCCTTCGGAAGCATTCGAAAGAGGATGACGGCCATCTCGATGCCCAACTCCGCTTCGGCCTCGCCGAATACCTCGGCCGCGTCAACCTCGTTCAGCGCCATGAATTCATCCCTCGCGTGGATGTACTTCTTGGCGTTCATCAGACCTAATATCCTGTTTTTGTTCTCCTCGAAAGCGGACTCCAGATCTGTCTGCCCGGTCGAGGCCGCTTCGGTCTGATCGCCCATAGGCGCGCTCTCCTCCCTTGCGGAGCTTAAGGAAACACCGGTTAATTCATGTTTCCTTTGATTAATGCCGACTTTCAGTATAACATATTACTATTGTTTATATGGATGATGAATCGATAGGGTGTGCGTCAGTGATATGATCTACGTATATAGCGAATCGATGGACTGCGCGTTCCACTTCGCGGCGGAGGAATACGTCATGGAGACGCTGCGGCCCGCCGCGCCCGCGCTCATGCTCTGGCGCACGGACAGAACCGTCATGCTCGGCGCGAACCAGGTCGCGGAGCTAGAGGCCGACCTGGCCTACGCGAGGGCAAACGGCGTCGCGGTCGTGCGCAGGTCGAGCGGAGGTGGCGCGATCTACACCGACCCCGGCGTCCTGCTCTACACCATCATCCTGCCGTTCACGGAGCGTACGGACGCGAAGGCCGTCGTCGCCGATTACCTCGCGGTTCCCGCGATAAAGGCGCTCGGCCGCATGGGCGTCTCCGCGTCCCTCGAAGGAAGGAACGACATCCTCGTCAGCGGAAAGAAGATATGCGGTATCGCGCAGTACATACGCCACGGTTATCTGTGCAGTCATGGCTCCCTGCTGTTCGACGCCGACCTCGCCGAGCTGGCGCGAGTGCTGACCGTGTCAGGCGAAAAGATCGTGTCGAAAGCGCTGCGTTCCGTCAGAAGCCGCGTCACGAACATAGCGGAATACCTGCCCCGCGCGGCGGACGGCGGTAAACTCGGAGAGAGCGCGGCGGACGGCGGTGGAATTGGGGAAAGCGCGCGCGGCGTGGCGGCGTCTGACAAAGTTTCCGCGAATCGCGGCGCCGGCCACGATCGCCCGGACATCCGCGCGTTCATGGAGATACTGCACGAGAGCTGGGACGAGGAATTCGGGCTGACCGGGTACGACTTCACCTCGAACGACCTTGTCGCGATAGAGAAACTGCGCGAGGAGAAGTACGCGTCCGACGCGTGGACCTTCGGCCGGGCGCCGCGCTACTCGTACCGCGACGCGAAGCGCTTCCCCGGCGGCGGCGTCGAGGTCTTTGCTGACGTCAAGGGCGGCGTCGTCGAGAGCGTGAAGATAACCGGGGACTTCCTCGCGCTGCGCCCCGTCGCGGATCTCGAGGAGAAGCTCGCGGGCACACCCTTCCGCGCCGAAGCGCTAGCCGCCGCCGTCACAGGGGAAGACGTGGCAGACGCGCTCGGCTCTATCACGAAGGACGAACTGCTGTCGGTGTTTCCATATGATAGAATACTGGAAAGAGGAATGGGTTTTCCATAGAGCAAGGAGGCGAATGATAACATGAACAGCACGAAGATTAAAGAAGGTTCCGAGGGCGCGGTCGTCCGTATGCTCTTCTACGCGATGGGCTATACGAAGGATGAGATCGAGCGGCCTATCATCGGCATCGTCAATTCGCAGAACGAGATCGTGCCGGGGCATATGCACCTCGGCCAGATAGCCGCGGCCGTCAAGACCGGCGTGCTGTCCGCGGGGGGTACGCCCGTGGAGTTCCCCTCCATAGGCATATGTGACGGTATAGCGATGGGACACGAGGGCATGAAGTACCCGCTCGCGAGTCGCGAGCTTATCTGCGACTCGGTCGAGGCCATGGCAAAGGCTCATCAGTTCGACGGACTGGCGCTCATACCGAACTGTGACAAATCCGTGCCGGGTATGCTCATGGCCGCGGCGCGGCTGAACATTCCGTCCGTCGTCGTCAGCGGCGGAGCCATGCGCGCGGGGCGCGTAGGCGACCGTACGCTCGACCTGAACGACGTCATGGAGGGCATCGGCGCCTTCAAGGGCGGAATCATCACGGAGGAGCAGCTCGCGGAGCTGGAGATCAACGCCTGCCCGGGCTGTGGCTCTTGCAGCGGACTCTATACGGCCAACAGCATGAACTGTCTGACCGAGGCTCTCGGCATGGGACTGCCCTTCAACGGCACGGCTCTCGAAGGTACGGCGGAGAGAGTACGCATGGCCAAGACCGCGGGCGTCAAGGTGATGGACCTCGTCAAGAGGGACGTGAAGCCGCGCGACATACTGACGCGCGAGGCGTTTGAAAACGCCATCACCGTCGACATGGGCATGGCGGGTTCCACGAACACCGTACTCCATCTGCCGGCGATCGCGCACGAGGCTGGCATAGAGCTTCCTCTCGACCTCTTCGACGAGATATCGAAACGCACGCCGTATATAGCGAAGCTCAGCCCGAGCGGCGTCCACCACATGGAGAATCTGCACGAAGCGGGCGGCATACCCGCTCTCATGAAGGAACTGTCCGGCAAGGCTCTGATACATGAGGACTTGCCGACCGTGTCGGGAAAGACCGTCGGCGAGGTCATAGCCGCGGCCGAGGTCAGGGACAGGGACGTGATAAAAGGGATAGACGCTCCCTACCGGAGCATAGGCGGACTCGCTATATTAAAGGGTAACATAGCTCCCGACGGGGCTGTCGTGAAGGAGTCGGCCGTCGCCGAGGAGATGCTAGTACACTCCGGACCGGCCGTCGTGTTCGATTCCGAGGACGAGGCCGTGGCGGCCATCTGGGGCAAGCAGATCAAGAAAGGCGACGTCATACTCATACGCTACGAGGGTCCCAAGGGCGGGCCGGGCATGAGGGAGATGCTCGGACCGACGGCTTCGATAGCGGGCATGGGTCTCGACAAGGACGTCGCGTTGCTCACGGACGGAAGGTTCAGCGGCGCGTCGCGCGGCGCGTCCATCGGCCATATCAGCCCCGAAGCCATGGCGGACGGACCCGTCGGGCTGATCGAGACGGGCGACGTGATCGACATAGACATACCCACGCGCGCGCTGAACGCGCGCGTCACGGACGAGGAGTTCGCGGCGCGGCGCGCGAAGTACGTGAAGCCCGAGCCGCGCGTAAAGACGGGGTACCTGTCGAGGTACGCCCGCCTTGTGACGTCCGCAAATACGGGCGCCGTTTTGGAATAACACCTTACAAATCACTTCGCCACACAGCGGTCACACGTCGCGGTGGCGTATGAGCATGATCAAAGTCAACCCGCCCGCAACGGCCATCACGGCGGCCACAGGCGCGGGATCGAAGTCCTCTCCCGCGAGGGGGACTATCAGCGCGCGAGCAAAAATCAACGTCGCCGTCACTATTACTATCAAAACTAACATACCGATTATTTTATTCATTTGTATATTATCCTTTTATATTGTGTTATTTTAATTTAATTCTTATAGTTTCATATATTACCATAAATATTTTTTGATGTCAATAGTTTCCTCGATCTTTTTTCCCTCGACAACCTTGGCGTGGGGAATCGATTTTCACCCGGTTTTGAGCGGCCAGATGGGGCGCAAACGCGCCAATTTTCGGATAATTCCGTATATTAGAGAATCGGTTGACACGTGCTGTGTGCGCTGATATTCTTAGTGCGTGAAAATTTTCACGAGCCGCAAGGATCGTGATCAACCCGAGGCGGTTTGCCGACGGAAACCACTTTTTCAATGTCTGGTCGGAGGTATGAAGATGACTTATGTAGACAAAATTATCGCTGGGCTCGAGCAGAAGAACGCTGATCAGCCCGAATTTTTGCAGGCCGCGAAGGAAGTTCTTGAATCCCTTCGCGTAGTCGTGGACAACGACAAACGTTATGAGGACGTGGCGCTCCTCGAGAGGATCGTCGAACCCGAACGCATCATTCAGTTCCGCGTGCCGTGGATAGACGACAACGGTAAGGTGCAGGTCAACAGGGGATACCGCGTCGAATTCAACTCGGCTATAGGACCCTACAAAGGTGGTCTGCGTTTCCATCCGACGGTCAACCTCTCCATCATCAAGTTCCTCGGCTTCGAGCAGATTTTCAAGAACAGCCTGACGGGGCTTCCTATCGGCGGCGGTAAGGGTGGTTCCGACTTCGACCCGAAAGGCAAGAGCGATTTTGAGGTCATGCGCTTCTGCCAGTCGCTCATGACCGAACTGTCGCGCCACATCGGACCCGACACGGATGTCCCGGCCGGCGACATCGGCGTGGGTGGCCGCGAGATCGGCTTCATGTACGGCCAGTACAAGCGTATCAGGAACGAGTTCACGGGCGTGCTGACGGGCAAGGGCCTCGGTTGGGGCGGCAGCCTCGCGCGCACGGAAGCTACGGGCTACGGTCTCGTCTACACGGTAGAAGAATATCTCAAGTCCATCGGCGACAGCTTCAAGGGCAAGAAGGTCTCAATCTCCGGCAGCGGCAACGTGGCCATATTCGCGACGCAGAAGGTACAGCAACTCGGCGGAACCGTCGTGACAATGACGGATTCGACCGGCTATGTATATCATGAAGCGGGTATCGATCTCGACGACATCAAGGAGATCAAGCTCGTGCAGCGCGGCAGGCTCTCCGAATACGGCAAGAAGCACCCTGATGCCGTGTACAAGGAAGTCGGCGACGGCAGCGTCTGGGACATCGCCGTCGACATCGCCCTGCCCTGCGCCACGCAGAATGAACTCGACCTGTCGAACGCGAAGACGCTCACAGCGAACGGCTGCAAGATCGTCGGTGAGGGCGCCAATATGCCTTCGACGCAGGAAGCCGCGGACTACTTCATCGAGAACAAGGTCGCGTTCTTCCCGGGGAAGGCCGCGAACGCGGGCGGCGTCGGCGTCTCAGCTCTTGAGATGTCGCAGAACTCCGAGCGCCTATCGTGGACCTTCGAGGAAGTCGACTCACATCTGAACAAGATGATGGTCAACATCTTCCACAGCATCGACGACGCGGCGCGCGAGTACGGCATGGAGGGCAACTTTGTGGCTGGCGCGAATATCGCGGGATTCAAGAAGGTCGCCTCGGCGATGATCGATCAGGGTATCGTGTAGGGTTCGCGTGCATGAAGACCAGCTAGACGAAACCGCCCTGCGGTTTCCCGTAAAAGCAAGGACAAGGGATCGCCTCGAAACCGGGGCGGTTCTTTTTTAGTCGGTTGTGACGTGGGCGGATAGGTACATCCACTTCTGAAAACAGCGACCCCTCACCCGTCCGCGCTTCGCGGGACGACGACCGTCTGCCCGTACGACGTCAGATACAATAACGATTCCTTGACGCGTTTTCCCGTGATCGCCTCGAGGGCTTCGCGGTACAGTCTCATCTGCTCGCCATAGGTTTCGCGGGCGCGTCTTGCCCGCTCGTCCGCGTCCGCGTGCGCGCCGCCCGATTTGAAGTCCGCGAGAACGAGATCATTGCCCTCCTCGAAGAAAAGATCGATAACGCCCTGCACGACGACGCGTTCGCCGTCCATCATCATGCGGTAGTTGAACGGCGTTTCCCGGCGCGCCCGGGGCGAGGCTGTGGCGCGGGCGCAGAGCTCCGAGTCCGCGAAACGCGTCAGCGCGTCAGCGTCGGCGAACGCCCGACACTCCGGCGTCAGAAACCCGGCGGACACGAGACCGTCGAGATATCCGCCGAACCACGAGGCGCCGCCGTCCGCGTCGGAGCGGTGGGCGCGCGCCTCAGCGTAGTCGAGTTTTTCCAAGGCCTTGTGCAGGACGACGCCGCGTTCGGCCGCGTTCATCGAGCGTTCGGTCGCGTCCCCCGCGCGCGCGGTCGCGACAGTTCCGCCGCCAGCCACATCCTCATACGAGATCGCGCCGCCCTCGTCTTCCGCAATCGCCGCCCTGCCCTCGTCTTCCGCGGCCGCCTCCTCCGACGCCTCGACATAAAAACGCGCGCGCGCGCGTTTCGCGCGGCGGTTCAACTCGGATACGCCGTACTTGGACTTCAGTCGCGCGGCGGATTCGTGCGGATACACGAACGACAGACGCCTGTCTATCTCCGCGCGGATGGCGTCTTCCCCGTCTCGGGACGCGACGCCCTCTTCCGCGCCACCGCTCATCTCCGCGAGTTTCGCCGTGACGCGTTCGCGTTCACAGGCGCATTCCACCACCACGCGCGCGAGATCCGACGGCGTCACCACCGTCGATTTCATGCCCGCCTCGCGCGCGAGTGGCAGCAGCATCTCCGTGAACGTATCCGCGCTCTTCGCGCCCGTTCCCGTGAGGCTGTGCTCCGCCATCTTCGCCGCCCCCTTGAGGCTTCCTATGAGCACAAGCCTGTCCTGCGCCCTCGTCATCGCCACATAGAGTACGCGCAGCAACTCGGCCCTCCTCTCCTCTAGGACGCGCCCGTTCACGGCGCTCATGTGCAGGGTATTTCTCCAGGAGTGCGTGTCGGGATTCTCGCGCGTCAACGCGAGGCCGAACTCCCTGTGCAGCGCGAGTCTGCCGCCGCGCCCGGCCGCCATGAGTTTCTTGCCGAGGCCCGCCACGACGACGAGCGGATACTCGAGTCCCTTGCTCTTGTGGATCGTCATAACGCGTACGACGTCCTCGCCCTCCGTGACGAGCTTCGCCTGGGGCACGGGCAGTTTTTTGTCCTCTATAGATTCGATGTACCGGATGAAACCGAACAGCCCCCGCGCGCGTCCCGCTCCATATTCCGCGGCGCGAACGGTCATGGCGAGCA
>JAISZM010000033.1 GCA_031269205.1 Eubacteriales Family XIII. Incertae Sedis bacterium
GCTCCGGCGGAGCGTATATACAGCTATTTGAAAGGCGGAGAGTAGATGGCTTTGTACATCATCATCGCCGTCCTGTTTGTCTGCGCGGGGCTGCTGCTGATCCCGGGCGCCGGCGCGAGCGGAATACTGTCGTTCGCGCTCAGGCGGCAGGAGGAAGCGAGCGGGGAAGCGGAAACGCTCGCCGGGCGGGTAAGGAAGAGGCGCGGGAAAAGCCGCAGAAATTTCATCGCGGAGAATATCGCAAGCGCGCGGACGATACTTGAGGATACGGGTCGCGCGGACAGATACGAGAGGCTGACGGCGATATCGTTGCTGGCGGGAGCGTTTGGCCTGGCCGTATCTCTGCTCCTGCAAAACCCCTTTCTTCTGCCCGTGCTTGTCGTAGGATTTTATCTCTTGCCCTGGCAGTATGTCAGGCTGACTGGCGTGTCCGCGGATCGATCCCTCACGGAAGAACTCGAGATGACCCTGTCGGCGGTCTCTAATTCATACCTGCGCACCGAAAATATTATCGTATCGATAGAGGAGAATATGCTTTCCATGACGCCTCCGGTCTCTCTGCCCTTCGAGAAATTCCTCGCCGAGACGAACCACGTGTCCGCCGATGTGAAGGCGGCCATCATGAGGATGAAGGGCAGACTGAAGAACGTCATATACGATGAATGGCTCGACGCTCTGGCGGCGTGTCAGGACGACAGGGGACTCAAGGTCCACTTGCTTCCCATCGTGGAAAAGTTCAGTGACGTGAGGCAGATCACGGCCGAGCTGCACCAGATCATCGCCGAGCCGGTGCGTGAATTCGGCGTGATGGTCGCAATGACCTTTGGAGGCGTTTTTATCCTGCGCGTGATGAACCGGGAGTGGTATGGCGCGCTCATGTATACCGTACCGGGCAAGATAACCTTGGCGGTCGTCGCCCTCGTCGTATTCATCTCCGTCGCGAAGGTCATAAACGCGTCAAAGCCGCCGGAATACAAGAGATAGATGAGAAACGAATAAACGTAGGTGTAGATAAGATAATGAGGAGAGATTTCCATGTATGCGTATGAACCGGCCCTTGTGACTGCCGCCGCCCTGCTGGGCGTAGGGACGTATTCCCTGCTGCTATATTTTCTGAGGGTGCCCGCCCTCGCGGAGGAGCGGGCGGCCGATAAGCTGCGGGAACTGGGGGCGGGGCAAAAGGCGGATCCGATAGACCGTATCGTGTTGTCCGTCGCGAAGCCCCTCTCAAAGCTCGTGTTCCTCGAATCCTTTTCGGAGAGGCGGCTCGCGGCTACACTGGCCGCGGCGGAGATGGATTTCACGCCGCGGATGTATATAGGCGTGTCGATAGCGAGCGCCCTCCCCGTGATGCTCCTCGCGATACCCGCGTACTTCATAATGCCCGCCGCCATCGTCCTCGTCGTCATAGCGACTATGCTGCAGATAGTTCATCATTACGACAAAGCGGCCAAAGCCGCCAGGCGACGCAGAGACGCCATAGAGGACGAACTTCCGCGCTTCGTGCGCCAGATATCCGAGCAGCTTATGCGCTCCAGGGACATCCATACCATATTCGAGTTGTACCGGGGGTCGGCCGGGCCGCTGCTTTCGGGTCAGATAGATATCGCGCTTGCCGACATGAAGAGCGGCGGTATGGAGAGGGCTCTCGAAAGGTTCGATCTGCGGGTAGGCAGTCCGCTCTTGTCAAACGTGGTGCGCGGCCTTCTCGGGGTTCTGCGCGGAGACACCGGGCTGGTGTACTTCGAGCAATTAGCGCGCGACTTCAAGCAGATAGAGATATCGCGACTCAAGGAGGAAGCGGGGAGAAGGCCGGGCAGGATCAGAAGGTATTCCCTGCTCATGCTGTTCTGCTTTCTGGCGCTTTTCTTCGTGGTGTTCGCCATACAGATCGTCGCCAATCTGTCGGAGATGTTCTCATGAAGAGGCTTGAAAAGGCGACCTATCCGATGCGGGCTTTCCCGTTCCGAAAGGGCGTGGCGTCGTATATAGGACTCGCCGTCATGATGATAATATTTTCGCTGGCTCTCATGGTCGTCATCACGGTAACCCCTGTCTTTACCGCGAAGCAGAATCTCGACCTGTTCGCGGGAGAGCTTGTCAGAACGGCCGAGATATCCGGGGAGGTAGGCGCGGAAACGACCGAGCGCGCCGCTGAGCTGAAGAGCGAGCTCGATCTTTCGCCCGACATCGCGTGGAGCAGGACGGGCAGAGTCCCTCTTGGGGAGAAGGTACTCGTCACGCTGACCCTGAAAAAGAAACTGGAGTTTTCGGCGTTTGCCCAGCCGGTCGTGACATTGGAGAGTCGCGCCAGCGGCAGGAGCGAGGTGTATTGGAAATGAAAAAGACCGCTTATGGAAGAACGCACGGCGGGAGACGGGGGGCGGCGCATATCCTCACCATCATCATATTTCTTATCATGCTCATGATCGCCTCGGTTGTGTGGGAGTATCTGAGACTTGTCACCATCACGAGGGATATAAGGGACACGATGACGGACGCGACCGTGGCCGCGATTGCCGAGAACGCGTATAACGCGTACGGTGGCGTCCGCGAGGGCTATTCCGGAATGTACAGGATAAGCGACGAGGATCATTGGGATCTGTCCGTGGTGAAAAACGACGTCCTGGATCTCACGAGCGAGACGCTCAGGATGGAGAGGTCCGGCGATAGACTCAGCGGGTACGCGTATACCATCGAGGTCAAGGAGTTCGATATCGATGTTGAACAGTTCGCGCCATACGGCGCGTCCCCGCGACTCAGGACGAGCGCCGAACTCGTCATAGGGACGCAAATACCGCACGATTTCGGGTGGGCATTCCTGCCGCCCGCGGATGTTGACATCAAGGTTGACGCGAGTTTTGTCGCGCGGTTTTAGGGGTAATAGTGGTTGATAATCCAGAGATACGAGGAGGTACAAGATGACAGAGAAGAGATCAAAGACAGGATCGGTCGGGAAGCGCAAACATAAGGGAAGAGCCGTCATGTTCAGTTCGTTGTGCGCGGCGGCGGCCGCGGCCGTCTGCATCACCGCGACGACCATGTCCGTTCCCGCAGTGGTGGATGAAGGGGCCGTCACGTCGCGGGCGCTGGAGAAAAGCGCCGCCGACAGCGCCGTGACCATCCCCGATATTGAGGAATACGCCGGGGTTGAGCGAAGTCTTCCGATATCGAGCGCGGCTCTATCCCCGGACAGCGGCGAACATGTAACAGCTGATTTTTAAAAGACGAATGCGCGAAACAGCGTCATAAGCAAACAAGGCCCGCCAAAGCGGGATGTCATGGGCCACATTCGCTCGAAGAGCGGTCTGGTCAAAATGTCAAGAACAAAGACGAGGAGAACTATCATGAAACAAGAGAACACAAAAAAGAAAACGATGCTCGTAACGAGGCTTTTGGTGTGCCTGCTCATGATGCTGCTTATCGCGACATCAATGCCTCCACTGACGGCAAGCGCTGCGACAGAGTACGGACCTCTCACTCTCGCCCCGTCCTCCAACGAATTCAATCACCGCTTCTCGGAAAAGTACCTGAACATCCCGCAGAAATACTGGTACTCGCCGAGCACGACGTCCGACTCCAAAGTGTCGGTTTTGGAAGATTCCGACATTCTGTCGGACAAGGATACAAAGGACAAGATAAAGGAGGAATTCGGTATGTCGTCCGGCAACGACAATTATTACTACTTCGAAGCCAAAGGCAGCGGGGGAATATCGGTATCAAACCTCAGATGGTACAGCTTTGCCGACGCAAAGTGGTACGGGGATATCACGATGACCGTCAAATTCTCGGACGCGAGCACTAGGGAAGAGACAAAAGGCAATATTCCGGCGGTTTTGATCTCCAAAGGCGTCTCTGCCGATCCTAACATTAGAATTTACCGCGTCGACTCCGTCGACGTCAGCATCAGTTATTCAAGATCCGTTGATTCAAACATGGAATTTTGGGACATCGATGGCCACCAGAGCGTGGCCGTATCGGGGGTGGACGGCTGGTACGTGGGAAAAGACAGCAAGCTGCTCATTTCGACCGGTTCCGATTCCGCCAAATTCGTATCAACCGGCGAAATGGGAACGTCGTTGAGTCTCAAGTTCATGGCGGGAGTCATTTTTTCGGGGAAAAAAATCAAGATAACGTTCACCGGACAGGGCGATGCCCACTTCACCCTACGCAAAGCGGCGTACGAGTATGATCCACCACCAGACGATGAGTATTATATTCGTTATTACGCGAATGGAAGCAGTACGAACCCCGCAAGTATCCCATCCGTCGTCGGTACTAACGGGAGTAAATCAACCAAAGAGAACGGCGAACACTTCGACGCGTCTGATGTGATTGAGGACAACGCATTACCCCCATCAATGCTCACTACCGAGAACAAGCCGACAAGACCTGGCTGCATACTAGGCTGGGGATTAAGCGGCTCCACTAACTGGTACGCGGGCGCACAGAATAATTGGAATGACGCCATACTAACGAACATGGAGTCAAAGGGTACAAGCATACAGAATCTGGCAGATAACGAAAAAAACAGAACCGTCCACGTCTACGCCCGCTGGAGCGCGAACCTGACCTTCGACCCGCAGGGCGGAACGGTGAGCGATCCGGCGAAGAATCCCGCCACGCCTGCCACAGGCCTGTATAAGACGTCCACGAGCGGAGGAAACGCGGTCAGAACGTATTATTTCGGATCCACCGGAGTGGCGGCAAGCAGCTTCCCCGAACCCACGCGGGACGGTTACGACTTTGAAGGCTGGTATACGTCGGCGTCGGGCGGGGAGAAGAAGACGAGCCTGACGGTAGAAAAGAACACCACCCTCTACGCCAGATGGAAAGAGATAATAACGGATGAAGGCCTGACCTTCGACCCGCAGGGCGGGACGGTGAGCGAGCCGGCGCAGAATCCCACGCCGACCCCGGGCACCTTCAGGTCGGTAACGTCCGGAGGCAAGGTTGTAAGGACGTACTACGTAGGCGTAAATCCCGTGACCGCGGTGAACTTCCCCACGCCCACGCGCGCCGGCTATACCTTCGTAGGATGGCATTCTGCCCGTACAAGCGGCGTGGCCAAGACCTCCCAGCTCATGGACGGGAACTACACGCTTTACGCGCGCTGGAGTTCGGATCTCGTATTCAAGGCGAATGGCGGATTTGTGAGCGAACCCGCGCAGGATCCCTCGCCCAAGAACGCGGGAGCATATAAATCCGTTACCTCCTCAGACAGGAAAACGCTCACAAGGACATACTATTCCAGCGCTACGCTCGGAACCGCGACGGGATTCCCCACGCCCACGCGGCCGGACTTTGAGTTTCTTGGCTGGTATACCGTGCAGGCATATACAGGCGGAGAGGAAAAGACGAGCGTAGAGATCAAGGGAGGCACGGTCACTTTATACGCGAGATGGAAGCGCGTGCAACCTGAGATCACCATTCTGCCTGATACGCCGTCATACCCCGCGGACAATCCGTCCGGAGGCAACCCTAACGGCGTGTATACCTACCATACCGACACGGACGTGATCACGGCGATCGATATCAAGACTACCGGCGACATATACCCCGATCCGGCGGCGAACAGAACCGACGCTGACGGAAACGCCGTGGGTACGCTCAAGGTCAAGTTTTCTCTCGGCTCGAGCAGTTTCCTCTGGCGCGGGATAGTGATCCCGAAGGGAGGAACGCAGCGTGTATGGCTGAAATGGCATACCCCGTCGTACGCTACGGATATCGATATCCTGGTGGAAGCGGACGCCCTGGTGGATCGCTGGGACTTTTTTAACACGTCCGACTACACGAAGGGGTACAAGACGATGAGGCTGACGGCGCACATCATCCCTCTGTCCGAGAACACCCCGCCGAATCCGGAAGGAGAGGATACAAACCCCTATGGAAGCTTCAGTCCGGAATCGAGTTCTCCGTCCGTGCCCGGAAGCAACAGGACGTCGGCCGCGTGGAGCAAGCACGCCGTGAGCGTGCAGTATGACGCGCCGACAAATGAAATCGCGCCGCTGAGCTGGAGCAAGCTCGCCTATTCGGCCACGCTGTCCGCCGGTTCGAAGATCGTCCCGTCAAGACGCGTCCCGACAGCTGAACTCGTCGTCGGTGCGTCGGGTAAATATAGGATGAAGTCAGCGTACGGTGTGGAAGCGCAGATCGCGGGGAGCAGCATAATGAGCGCGAGCGCGGGAAGCCAGATAGCCTATGACTACTCGGTGCTTCAGTACGGCCGCGCGTTCTTCCCCGAATTTCTCTACAGCGCCTATGACAGGCTCATGTGGAGGCAGCCGAGGGTGATGGGAGGCGCGGACAACCTCACGAGCAACGAACCGCTCATCTTCTCGCGCAACAGATACTCGCAGTACAGCGACCCTGTCCACTTCACGCCGATCTGGTATCCTGACGGCAAGCCGTACGCGGTATACGTGTACGCTTTTGACGCGTGGACGCCCGTGGGCGAACTGCGCTATCTTTCGAGTACGACGAACGATATCACGATAGACGGCGACGCGTACGACGACTGGCACATAGCGCCGACGAGCTGAGAAGAACCGGAAACAATCTCGGCCCGGGTTCGGGTCGAGCACAAAATTCTCCGTGTCCTGACACATGTCCTGACACGGGGGCTTGATTAATGCGGCGAAAATAGGTATTATAGTTGAGGAACGAACGCGTCGGGGTATACCCGACGAATCACGCACACCGACCGGCGCGGGATCTGGTGACGCGAAGGGCAGGACATGGCTCACGCGAAAGCTCCCGTGTGTACCGTTCGGTGGAGGAGGGAAACGCTGATGAATCAGTGTTTCCGGAGAACCGGAGGTAAAAAGCATGTCAGTTATTTCTATGAAACAATTACTTGAAGCGGGAGTGCATTTCGGGCACCAGACCAGGCGCTGGAATCCGAAGATGGCTCCTTATATTTTTATGGAACGCAATGGGATATACATCATTGACCTTCAAAAGACGGTAGGGCTTATCGACGACGCGTACAGCTTCATGCGCGAGATGGCGGCCTCGGGCAAACCTATCCTCTATGTCGGCACGAAGAAGCAGGCGCAGCAGGTAGTCAAGGAGGAGGCCGAGCGCGCGGGTCAGTTCTATGTCAACGAGCGCTGGCTCGGCGGGATGCTCACCAATTACAAGACCATCAAGGAGCGCATCGACCGTCTCTACGAGATCGAGAGAATGGAGACGGACGGGGTGTTCGAGCAGTTGACGAAGAAGGAGGTCAGCAAGCTCAGACTCGAGCACGACAAGCTCGACAAGTTCCTCGGCGGCATCAAGGAGATGCGAGGTATGCCGGGGGTGCTGTTCGTGATCGATCCGAAGAAGGAGAGGATCGCGATCAAAGAGGCGAGGATACTCGGGATACCTATCATCGGCATCGTAGACACGAACTGCGACCCCGACGACGTGGACTATGTCATCCCGGCGAACGACGACGCGATCAGGTCGATCAAGCTCATCACGATGGCTATTACGGACGCCATAGTCGAGGCCAATCAGGGCGAGAGCTTCGATCCGGGAGATTACGGCGAGGCGACAGACGACTCCGAGGGCGCAGAGTACGGCGAGGACGCCGTGAGCGCGGAGGACGCCGCCAGCGCGGATGACGCCGCCAGCGCGGATGAAGTCGCCGCCGCGGGCGAAGTCGCCGACGCGGATGAGGCCGCCGCCGCAGAGCCTGCCGCGGAAAAACTTGCGGAGTACGGGGAGATCGCCGCTGAGGAACTCGCGGAGGAGATCGTGGAGGAGGAAATCGACGCTATACATAAGGCGGAAGAAGCGATAGACGAAACCATTGAGACCCTGCGTGAAGCCGAGGACGTGATAGCTGGCGGCGAGTCCGGGGACGACGGAGCCGAAGTCGGCGAAGTCGAGACCGAAGCGGAGACGGACGACGGGGCCGAAGCCGCCGAAGTCGAGACCGAAGCGGAGACGGACGGCGAAGCTGAAGTCGCCGAAGCCGAGACCGAAGCGGAGACGGACGCCGAAGCCGAGAACGACAAAGCCGAGGTCGGCGAACCCGAAGAAGACAAGTAATGCGATAGAGATGAAAAGAGGTACATGAAAATGGCAGAGATAACAGCCGCGAAAGTAAAGGAACTGAGGGAGCGTACCGGAGCCGGAATGCTCGACTGCAAGAACGTGCTGATAGAGATGGACGGAGACATAGACAAGGCCATCGACGCGCTGAGGGAGAAGGGCCTCGCGAAAGCCGCCAAGAAGGCCGGACGCATCGCCGCAGAGGGTCTCGTTCGCATCAACCTGACGCCGGACGGCAGACAGGCCGCGATACTCGAGGTCAACAGCGAGACGGACTTCGTAGCGAAGAATAGCGACTTCATAGACTTCGTGGAGAGACTTTCCGACATCAGCATCAGGGAAGAACATACGGGACTCGACGAATTCCTCGAGATAAAGTACGACGAGAGCGGGACGATACGGGACAAGCTTACGAACTTCGTCGCGACAGTCGGCGAGAACATTCATGTCAGAAGAATCGAAAAGCACGAGCGCGCGGGCACGGTGTACATCGGGTATCTGCACGGCGCAGGCAAGATAGGCGTTATTATCGGAATCGAGACAACGGCCTCGACAAGCGAGGTGACCACGCTCGGCAAAGACATCGCCATGCAGGTCGCCGCAATGAACCCTCTCTTTATCGATGAAAGCCAAATCGATCCCGAGTACATCGAGAAGGAG
>JAISZM010000042.1 GCA_031269205.1 Eubacteriales Family XIII. Incertae Sedis bacterium
CCGATCAACTTCACCCCCTACAAGGACGGCGTCCTCGACCTCGACGGTTTCGAGATCAAGGCCATCCCGCATTGTTGGGGCGACCTGAAGTGGAATTCCAAGGTCGTGATCCCGTCCATAAAGACGGTCATCTGCTCCGATATCGTATTCAGCGACGCCCACCCGTTCACGTGCGAGGTGCTGCCGATGAAGGGTTGGGATTTGTGGATCCAAGAGATCGAGAACATCCGCGCGGAGGGCTTCGACGTCATCATCCCCGGGCACGCGGCCTTCGGCAGACGCTTCGACGAGTCTGGCCTCGATTACACGAAGGCCTATCTCGAAGCCACAAAGAAATACTTTGAGGAAGCCGCCAAGAGCGAAGACAAGGATACGCGCGTATTCCGGTTCTTCTACAACATGGAGCTCGAGTTCTTCGACTCCGAACTGAGGAAGAGCAACGAGATGAACGCGAACGTCCTGCTCGGGGACCGCGAATGGAACGACCTGTGGAACGAGAACTTGGAAGAAGATTGAGAGTGATATCATGCCAGCCCCGCGCAGGCACAATATATCGTCATAATAATTAATTATTTGAAAGGAGAAATGTAATGAGTGACAACAAGAAAGCGCCGTTTATAAGCGGTACCGGTCAGGTGCTTCCGCACGGGTACGAGTACAAGATGGTTGCCATAGTCGGCCTCGTAATCGGCTTCGTCATGTTTGACAGGTTTGCGGTGGCGAACCTTCAATCTTACATGATGGAGGATCTGGGTATGAACTACACCCAGCTCGGCCTGATCACGGCCGTGTTCGCCGCAACGTGGGCCGTAGCAGGGGTACTCGGAAATTATCTCGCCGACACCAAGGTGAGCAGAAAGAAGTTCTTTGCGTTTTGCGTGTTGCTGTTCTCCGTTTGCTCCCTGCTCACGGGCTTCGTTACGGGCTTCCTTATGCTCGTAGTCGTACGCGCAGTCATGGGCGTATTCGAAGGCCCAATGTATCCGTGCGCGCAGTCGTTTGTCATGCCGCAGAGCAGCAAGGAGAGGCGCGGACTGAATATGGGACTCGTGCAGGTCACCATCATCGGGCTTGTCGCGACGACCCTCGGACCCATCGTGCAGGTTGCGCTCGCGGAAAGCATCGGCTGGCGCTATACCTTCGCCGTAACGATTATCCCCGGCATCATCCTCACGCTCTTTATCATGAAAACGCTCGTCAACCCCCAGACGGGGGCGAGCGCGGAAGAAATCGCGGAGAAAAAGGTTGAGAGAGAGAAAGGCGCCCTTCTGAAGGCGCTGAAGGGTAGGAATATCATCCTGTCCATCATAAGTTCAATTTTCTTGCTCACCTGGTATATCGGCGTCCTGACCTTCATGCCCGGGTATCTCGTCGGCGTCAGGGGCTTCACTGAAATGGAAATGGCCCCTATCATGTCCGGTTTCGGAATCGGCGCTGTCGTGTTGGGAGGGATCGTCCTCCCGAAACTCTCGGATAACTTCGGACGAAAACCCATAGTGATCATCTCGGCGATTTTGGGCGCCGTCGCGGCCTTCGGCCTACTCTACGGTCCGAATAACGTGCCACTCATGATGGTACTTGCTTTCATAGGATGGGGCGGCACGGGCGTCAACTCGATGATACAGGCCGCAATCCCCGGGGAGTCGTCCGATCCGCGCTACATAGGAACCGTCATAGGCACGATCCAGTTGACGGGCGAGCTTATCGGCGCAACTCTCGGGACGACCTTGCTCGGCATTGTCGGTGACAGTTACGGAGTCGACAAATCCATCATCATCTGCGGTATCTGCATCCTCGTATGCGCCGTCATAGCCATCTTCATGAAGGAAACGGCGCCTTTGGTACTCGAAAGGCGGGTGGCTAAAAAAGTCGGCGCCGGGGTAGCTTGACGTTATATACGGTTGCGGCATCCGGGATCGGATGCCGCAATTCCATCTGAAATAGTTTATGTGAGGAGGTATTTTATTATGAGCGGAAGATTGGAAGGTAAAGTAGCGCTGATCACCGGCGGGGGCGTCGGCATAGGCGCATCCATCGCGAAGGGTTTCATCGCGGAGGGAGCGAAGGTACTCATCACGGGGCGACGCAAAGAGAAACTCGACGAGTTCGCGGCGACGCAACCCGCAGACAGTATTGCGGTCTACGCCGGCGACATCAGAAAGATAGAGGACGCCGAGGCCATGGTGAACGCGACCGCGGAGAAGTTCGGCAAGTTGAACGTCCTCGTGAACAACGCGGGCATAGACCCTGCCGGGACAGTCACCGACATCCCCGTTGAGCAGTGGCTCGACATCATCAACACGAACATCAACGGCACGTTTTTCATGACGCGATTCGCCATTCCCAAGATGATAGAGGATGGCGGCGGTTCGATCATCAACCTCGCGTCGCTCGCGGGCGTGCGCGCCATACCCGCGATGCCCGCATACAGCACGTCGAAAGCCGGTCTCGTGGGATTCACGAACGCGGTCGCCCTCGATTACGGCGATCAAAACATCCGCGTCAACATCATCAGCCCGGGCGCGACGGCAACGGATATGCTGAAAAACCAGATGAAGGGTCTCGCCGAGGCGCAGGGTACGGACATCTACGGGGCGCTCGGCCTGCTCACGCGTTTCAGCCCGATCAAGCGCGCGATCGAACCCGACGAGATCGCCCCGCTCGCGGTCTTCCTCGCGAGCGACGAGTCAGGCTTCATCACGGGCCAGAACATCCTCATAGACGGCGGCGCGACGGTCGTAGA
>JAISZM010000044.1 GCA_031269205.1 Eubacteriales Family XIII. Incertae Sedis bacterium
CTATCACCTGAAGGATTTCGTGTTCGCCTCCAATTACGCGGGGATAGCCTTTGGCAACGCGGGCTGCGCGGCTGTGCACGCTTTGTCCTATTCGATAGGCGGTGCTTTCCACGTACCCCACGGCGAGGCCAACTATCAGTTCTTCACAGAGGTCATGAAAAAGTACATCTCGAAGGAGCCTGACGGTAAGATCAAACAGTTGACGAAGCTGCTCGCGAAAGTTTTGGGCGTACCCGAGGGCGATAACGTGTACGACGAACTCGACTCGTTGCTCGGCGGCTTGCTCCCGAAAAAGCCCTTGAGGGAGTACGGCATGACGGAGGATCAGATCGACAGCTTCACGAAGTCGACGATCGACAATCAGCAGCGTCTGCTCGGCAACAACTACGTGTATCTGACGGACGGAGATATCCGCGAGATTTTCGCCGAGCTGTACTGATCGATTCCAGAGGGGAATCTCCAAAGATCGCATACGCGCTGGAAAGGCGTGCGCGCGGAGTTTTGGAGGTTCCCCTGTGCAGGAACTTGCGGTTTGCGCAAATCCGCTTCGGGAGCGGAGCGTTTTACCCGTGTTTCGCGCAGGTCTCAGGGCTTACTAACTTGTAGTATTATTTTTTTTTATTTTAATTTATCCCAACACTTGACAAAAAGTAATTATATGGTATAATAACCTCAAGAAGCAACAGAGTGTAATTATCGGAAACGATACTGCGCAGTGAAACGAGGTGAATATGAATAATGTAAATCTTATCGGAAGGCTTACGAAGGATCCTGACGTCAGAAAGACGGACGAGGGCAGAACGATCTGTTCCTTTACGCTCGCGGTCGACGATACCTTCGCAAAGGAAGACAGGACGGATTTTATCAGGGTGACGGTGTTCGGCAACCAAGGCGACCTGTGCGAAAGATATCTGCGCAAAGGCTTCCTCGCGGGCGTGAGCGGCCGTATACGCACGGATCAATACACGGACTCGGAGGGCGTCAAACGCTATCCGGTCGATATCACGGCCGACCGCGTACAGTTCCTGCAGTGGCCCGAGAAGGAAGCGGCGGCGTGACTCACCTTTACTTATGCTCCTAACTATTTCTACCCTCACGCTTTGATGCGGGGGCCGAAAGGCTCCCGCACCTCTCTATTATACAGTTAATAACTTTGAAAGCATATATTGACATTAGACTAAAAGAATGGTACTATAATTAATATATTGATTTGTACGTTGTCGAATACGCGTGTGTTCAGAAAGGAAAACGGACGATGGAGAGCGTTGAAATGGTCAGAAAAGAGGATTCTCTCGATGGAAGCCGCACGAAAGCGAGAGGAGTTCGCGTGGAAAACGCGGGTGGTTATCGGTATGACGGGAACGAAGGCGGCGTGAACAACGGCGACGGCGACAAGGGAGGTCGACGCGGCGGGAGCGCCGCGCCCCGAGCGCCAAAACCTTTCATCGAGCGGGCGGGGCGACGCATGAATATCGGCCGGCGCGGGGAGGAACTCGCTGTCGCTTTCCTCGAGAATTCAGGCTATAGGATTTTGCAGCGCAATTTCACATGCAGGCACGGAGAGATAGACGTCATCGCGTGGCCGCGCGGTGTGAACACGCTGTGTTTCATTGAGGTCAAATGTCGCGGCAACGAGAATATGGGCAGACCGCACGAGTCCGTAGGCTCGAGAAAACGAAAGCATTACAGGCAGGCCGCCACCATCTTCCTCATGCGCGAGTGGGACAACCTCGGCGTTGACGCTATGACTGAGTTTCGCTTTGACGTGATGGAGGTCGTGCTAGGCGGCGGCAAGCCGGAGATCAATCACATAAGGAGTGCCTTCATTTGATTTCCTCGGTCATGACAGCGACTCTCTGCGGTTTCGGCACGGAACTCATACGCGTGGAGACGGACATCACCCAAGGGCTGCCCCAGCTTTCCATCGTCGGCCTGCCCGATATGACCGTGCGCGAGTCGAAGGAGCGCGTCAGATCCGCCCTCATGAGCGCCGGGCACAATTTCCCGTTGCGGCGCATCACGGTGAACCTCTCGCCCGCGGACACGAAGAAGGAAGGCAGTCACTTCGATCTGCCGATAGCCGTCGGCATTCTCATCGCCTCCGATGTCATAGATCCGACGCAGGCCGCGGGCAGCGCCTTCCTCGGCGAACTCTCGCTCGATGGAGCGCTGAACCGCGCCGAGTACGGTGTGGCGCTCGTGCTCGGCCTGAAGGAAAAGGGCGTGAAAAGCATGTTCATTCCCGAGGATAATATGGACGAGATGATCCATATCGACGAGGTGAGTTTTTTCCCCGCGCGCGCCCTGGAACAGGTAATAGCCCATCTGTCGGGGGAGAAGTCCATCGTGCCGGCCGTGTTCCACGCGGATGAGGATTTCGGCGCGGCCGGCGAACGGAGCGGCTGCGGCAGTGACGCCGGCGGGACGGGCGCGGAGGGGCGGCGCGGACGCGATCCCTCCGCCCTGTGTGGGGATTTCTCTGAAGTGCGGGGACAGGAACGCGCCAAGAGGGCGTTTCAGATATGCGCCGCGGGGCGGCACGATCTCGCGCTGTACGGCCCGCCCGGCTCAGGTAAGAGTATGCTCGCCTCGCGCCTCCCGTCGATCCTGCCGCCGCTCACGCGAGAGGAAGTCCTCGAGGTAGCGAAAGTGTATAACATCGCGGGCAAAAACCCGTACGACGGGCGCGCCGTCTGCGGAAGGCCGTTCCGCGCGCCCCATCACTCAGTGACGGCCACGGCGCTCGTCGGCGGCGGCAACCGGCCGCGCCCGGGCGAATTGTCGCTCGCGCACCGCGGCGTACTCTTTCTCGACGAACTGCCCGAGTTCGGTCGGCACGCGCTCGAGATGCTTAGGCAACCGCTCGAAGATCGGTATATTGACCTGTCGCGCGTAGGTCACCGCAGCCGCTATCCGTGCGAATTCCTCCTCGTCGCGGCGATGAACCCGTGCCCCTGCGGCTATTACGGCGATCCCTTGCAGGAATGCCGATGCACGGAGTACCAGAGGCGGAGGTATGCGTCGCGCGTGTCCGGTCCTCTGCTCGACCGCATCGACCTGCACGTCCACGTCGGCCGGGTGGAGTACGTGGATATGAACGACGACGCGCCGCTCGGCAGTTCCACGAGCGATCTCTACGAAGGCGTGATTCGGGCGTACGCCGCGCAGCGCGAAAGGCTCACGCCGTTTACGTACAACGGCGACCTCTCGCCGAAGGACACGGAGCGCTGCTGCGCCCTCGACTCCGACGCCGAACGCATTCTGAAAGTCGCGTACACCGCCTACGGATTCAGCGCGCGTCAGAGCCGGAAGATGCAGCGCGTGGCGCGGACCATCGCCGACATAGAAGGTTCCGCGGAGATACTGCCGGCGCACATCACGGAGGCGATCAGTTATCGGAGACCGAAGGACATCCTCGGTGAGGGCGAGGCGTGAGAGGCGTACCGGCGCGCGGCCCGATCCGCCGCTCCGAGTGGTTTGGAATGACGAGTAATAATGATGAATAATATGGTTGGAGGGTTGCTTTGAGTGAAAAAATGTGGCGTCGTTCGCCCCTGTCGGGAATGGAGCGATGATGGACGCAAGCCGTACCGTCGGGAATGGAGCGAAGATGGGCGCAAGCCGGACCGTCGGGCTGAAAGATGCCGGATACCCCGTGGCGCTGAAAAGCCTCAACGACCCTCCCGATCCTCTGCGCTACATAGGCGATCTCTCGGTGCTCGAAAAACCGTGCGTGGCCATCGTCGGATCGCGCAAGGCGACGGACTACGGCAGATGGGCCACCATGAGCCTCGCCCGCAAGCTGTCCGAACACGGCGTGGTGGTCGTCAGCGGCATGGCCGAAGGCATCGATTCCTTCGCGCACAGAGGCGCGCTCGAGGGGCCGAC
>JAISZM010000102.1 GCA_031269205.1 Eubacteriales Family XIII. Incertae Sedis bacterium
TCGCCGCTTCCGGCGCAATGACATACGACTCTTACTCCATTGATGGCGATAGTGGTTTTCGCAAGAGGGGTTTCTTTCATCGACAGATACTCTCAAACCCCGTGCCGTTTGCTTTCACCTTCGGCGTCGTTTTCGTCAAGAGTTCGTCCAGCTCGCCATATTCTTTTTCGGTTAAATCTTTCATTTTCATTCCGTTGCTTCAATCAACTCAGTATATGCTTTTCGGCATTTCATCGCATGGAATACGCGCACGGTATCGCTGTCAATTGCATTATACATCACTTCAAGAAGATTGGCGTTGCAATCAAAACCAACCAACAAATATTTATCCTCGAAGCCATCGCCGTCTATCTCAGCATCATATTTTTTCGTATCGAAAGCTTTCCGAATGTCAGCTTCCGTAACACCGTGCTTGAACGCTGATTGGCTGAATCGAATTGCGTTTCCCATGTTCATACTCTACCACGAATGTGTCTCATCGGCAAGAGGACAAAAGGGGACGGTGAACTTCTCACACGGTCTGCCCTTTTCGTCCCGAGCGGGCGCTGATTTAATAAATCTCCATTTTGGGAAACAGCAAAATGACCAAAACACCTGCGATGATCAGGGCAATCCCGATGACGGCGGCGCGGTCGATTGTCTGCCCGAAAAACACAACGGCGATGATTGCCAACGCAAGGATCCCAACCCCCTACCAGATCGCGTAAGCGATGCCGAGGGGACGGAACGCAACGCCATGCTAAGACACCAAAACGTGCCGGCATAGCCCGCTGACATGATTATCGTCGGCAAACAAAGGCTTTGAAAACTGGTTTGACGCTTTGAGCGCAGACGTTGCCACAATCTCCATTAAAATTGCAATCATGACCACCACTTGAAGTGGTGGTCATGATTGACACTCCGGCGGCAGTCATGCAGCCTATGCTATACTGACGTATGAAGACTTTTTCGGAACAGGTATATGAAGCGGTGGCGATGATCCCGTGCGGCAAGGTGGTATCTTACGGGCAGATTGCGCGAATGCTCGGGCGGCCGCGGGCGGCCCGTGAAGTCGGGTGGGCGATGAGCAACTGTCCGGACGGCTTGCCGTGGCAGCGCGTGGTCATGAAGGACGGGAGCGTCACGGGCGGCGTGTGGTCGGAGATGCGCCGGGTTCTGTTGCTCGAGGAAGGTGTCGCCTTCACGAAGGACGGCAGAGTGGATATGGCGAAGCACGCGTGGGAAGTTGAGGCGTTCCCCCAGGGAGAGAGTTATGGCAGGTGAGCACAACCCGAACAGAGCGCGGCTCGCAAATCGGCGTTCCCTCAATATCTACACCGATGGAGCTTGCTCGAACAATCAGTCGGGCGCGGGACTCGGAGGGTGGGGGGCCGTACTTGAATACGGCCGGAGTCGCAAGGAGATATGGGGAGCTGAGCCTGCCACGACGAACAACCGCATGGAGATGACGGCCCTGATAGGCGCCTTCGAGAGTCTTACGCGGGACGACCTACGCATATGCGTGTTCAGCGATAGTTCCTACCTTACGGAATGTTTCAGAAAAAAGTGGTACGTCAAGTGGCGGCGGAACGGTTGGCTTACCGCAAAGAAGGAACCCGTGGAGAACCGCGACCTATGGGAGAAGCTGCTGTCGTTTCTGGACAGGCACGATATCTCGTTTTACCGGGTCAAAGGCCACCTGTCCCTGGACAGCGGCGAGGCCACGCTGCGGAAATCCTTCGCGAAGTTCAGGGAATGGAACGGCGCCTCGTTCGGCTATGACGACTTCCTGCACGCGACCGAAATGAACATCCGCGCCGATGAACTCGCGAACTGCGGCATAGACTCCCTGAGGAAATGAGACGGGCCTGAGAGGTCAGTCAGTTGGTGAGGTACATGCGAGAGTTTGCCGCTAACGCCGTTTCGCGACACACCTCTTGCATAATTCGGCGTCTTCGTATATTATTACCTAATATAAGCATACTTGCAGTTTCACTTTCACGAAAGGAGGCGCGCGTTTCTCCGTGCGGAGATGCGCAACCACATGGACGCACAAATATCAGTAGGGACGTTACTTCTCGTGCTTCTCGGAATCGGCGGACTCATCCTCATCATCTACGTTATCGTACTCGTTCGCAACCTGAACGAAACGTTGAAGAAAGCCAACGTCGTACTCGATGAGGCTCATGTCGTGACGGATATAGCCGCTAAGCGGGCGGAGGAGGTCGACGGTATGATCGACGATGTCTCCTCATCGATCAAATCGATCTCGGACAACTTAAAGGGAAACATCAATTTCGCCAAAGTCATCGCGGCCCTCGTGAATCTCGGCACCTCAATAAAAGGATTTACCGAAAAAACGGGCTGGCCCGGTAAATGAAAAAGGGTAGGGAAAACAATCAGCTGTTACTGTTCAGTGCCAAATAAGTTACAAAGCAAGGTTAAGCGGCGTAATAAAAATCAGCTTAACAGATTTGTAATATTTTGAATTTTAGGGTTGACAGTCATGTAAATAAGTGGTACGATAAAAGAAGTTTTATTGTGGGTAACAAAAAGGAGACAGAAGATGAAAGCAATAGGCATCGTTAGAAAAGTTGATGAGCTGGGGCGCATAGTCCTGCCGATGGAACTCAGGAGAACTTTCAACATCAACAAGGAAGATCCGCTTGAGATATTCGTCGATGAGGACATGATCGTATTGAAGAAATACGAACCCGCGTGCATATTCTGCGGAAGCGCCGACGGCATCAAGCAGGTTCACGGCAGGAACGTGTGCGAACACTGCGTTGCTGAAATGCAGGAAATGTAATCACAGCGAAACGCAACTCATGGGAATCATAGATGTCGTCATTCGGTGATGACGTCTATGATTTCTTCTTTTATCGCTTTCTGTATACCTTTATCTATCTCCGCCTCTGAGAAGCGCGCGTTTTTGTTTCGCCCGCCGCCACGCCCTTTGCGCGATCCCTGTCCCTGTTTTTTGATGCGTTTTATATCTTCCTTCCCGTACGTGTATATGTCAGCACTGAGTTTTTCAGACGACTCGTTCGTCCTCTCCTCCTCTACGAGCCGGGCCTTGATAAGGCTCAGCAGAATGTTGGACTCGACGACGCGCGCCATGCCGTCCGGGGTTTCCACGATCTCACCGGTGTTCGGCATACCCCTGCGCATCTCCTGATAGATGTCGTTCTCGTATTTGAGACAACACATGAGCCTGCCGCAGCAACCCGATATTTTGATCGGATTCAGCGAGAGGTTCTGCATCTTCGCCATCTTTATCGACACGGGTTCAAAATGCTGCATCCAGCCGCTACAGCACAGAGGCCGTCCGCAGCTGCCCATGCCACCGAGCAGCTTGGCCTCGTCCCTGACGCCGACCTGCCTGAGTTCTATGCGCTTGTGGAACGAACTCGCGAGATCCCTTACGAGTTCGCGAAAATCCACTCGCTCCTCGGCCGTGAAATAGAATATTACCTTCGAACCGTCAAACGTGAAATTCGCGTCGATGAGCTTCATGTCGAGTCCACGCTGCTCTATCTTCTCCCGGCAGAGCGCCATGGCCTCGTTCCGCTTCGAGAGTCCTTCCTCGTACCGCTGCGTATCGTCATCAGTCGCCGCGCGCAGTATTTTTCTGACAGACCGACCCACTTCCCTCTCGGACGCTTCTCTCACGTCCCCCTTGACGACGCCGTATTCGGTGCCCTCGTCCGTTTCGACGATCACGCGGTCGCCGCTTTTCAATTCAAGCTCGCCGGGATCGAAGTATTGCAACTTCGCAGCGGATCTGCATCCCACTCCCGCAACTTTTATCATTCAATTCCTCCTGTCCGTCGAAAACGCTGATCGATTCATGTCCGTTCAGAATCGATCAGGATTCCCTCAATCGTATAACCATATCGCGCAGGCCGTTTTTTCTGTTGACGCGCCCGAAGCGCAACGCGACCCTCGTATCCTCTATCACCGCTATCCCCGCCGTGAGCCGGACGCCACGCCGTGAATTCATCTTGCGCGCGATCTCCCGATTGTCCTCGTCGGCGACGAGTCCGGAATCGTACCCTCCCACGACAATATCCCTCAGAAACAATTCCATGACATCGAGCAGAGAGAAGGGATCGTCCAGGTAGCCGTCGAGTACGGCGAAAGCCTCATGTGTCGGCTTGCCGAACAACGCGGTCGACAAGACCTTCATTCCGTCGTCCCTCACGGATCTGTCCACGTTCGCGGTTTCGGCGCCGAGATTTATCTTCATGCAGCGTGATCTGATCGTCGCGCGCAGCGATTCCGTGTTCGCGGCCAACAACATTATAACATTATTGCCGGCCGGTTCCTCGAGAGTTTTCAGAAGTTTGTTCTGCGCCTGCGCGTTCATGAGGTCGCTTTCCTCTATGATGACGAATATCCTGTCAGACGCGAACGGCTTAAGGCTTATCCTTTCCGTCATCTCCCTGACGGCGTCAACCCTGATCGAACCGTCTTCAGGCGTCACGCGTACGAGATCGGCAAAATTGCCTTCGCTGATCCTCCGCGCCGCGCTCTCGGGATCGGATTCGCCGAACAGCATGAGGGCCGTGTCCCGCGCAAACTTCGATCTCGAGTCCTCCGTACCGCCGCTCACTAGCAACGCGTGGGGCAGTGTACCAGACCGATATTTGCGCTCCAGCAGGCCAAAGGGATATTCTTTCAAGATCGCTCCCCCTTTGCGGCATGGACGGTCGTTTGCTCCGGCCGCGTGTTTGCCGGGTCGTCCGGCACATCGCGAGCGGGGGCGCCGGACGAAGCGTTCAGCCGATCGAGCAAAAACGCGTTTACGACCTTGCGGACGTCGTCGCTTACGGCGTCCACTCCACCGTTGCCGTCGACACGTTTGACGCGATCCGGATGCAGCGAGGCCAGCTCCAGATAACCGTCGTAGACGGCTCTGTGATAGGCGAGATCCTCGGACTCCATGCGATCGCCACCTTCTCTGATCACGCGTTTGCCGATGCGATCGAAGCAGGCTTCGGGATCGATGTCTATGAGTATGGTGAGGTCGGGAACAACGCCGCCCACCGCCAGGGAATTTATATCCGCGACTATGCTGCCAAGTCCGCGTCCACAACCCTGATAGGCTATGCTCGAATCCACGTATCTGTCGCAGAGTACGGCGCAGCCTGCGTCGAGCGCGGGGCGAATGACCTCCGCCACGTGCTGCGCGCGCGACGCGGCGTAGAGCAGGGACTCCGTCAATGCGTCCATCTCGGCGTTTCCCTGATCGAGGATGATGTCTCGTATCTTCTCCCCTATGCGCGTTCCTCCGGGTTCCCTCGTGAGGACAGGATCAAAACCCTGTTCCGTCAGATACGCTCCGAGCAGACGTACTTGCGTCGACTTGCCCGAGCCGTCCGGCCCCTCGAAGGTGATGAACAGTCCCTTTTTCCCCTTCATGAGCGCCGCCCCGGTTTTCGACGCCTTCCCGTGAGTACGGGCGGCTTCCCTCTTTCGGACGTCTCCGCCTCTGCGTCCTCTCGAGCCTTTGCCTTTTTGTCCACGGGTGTCCTCTTGCCCGCCACCGCGTTGTTCACGAGGGACATGAAGAACCTGACGCCGAAATAAGCGACAGGCGCGCAGAGGATCAGCACAAATATTATCCGAAGTTGATGTTCTGTTATCATTACAATAGTTACAACCGCGACAGGGTTCTGAAATCGTCCTTCATCGTCCGGTAGAGCTTCTTGTACAATTCGAAGTAGGGAGCATAGGCCTCCTTCTTCGTGGGGTCGGGCGTCAGCGTGTCGCCGCGCTTGACGACGGTCGCGCAGGCTTCCTGCACGGTGTCGTAGATGCCCGCGCCGACAGCCGCGAGCAGAGCCGCGCCGAGAGCCGCCCCCTCGTCTGACTTCATGCCGCTGACGGGACAGCCGTAGAGGTCCGCCAGCATCTGCGACCAGAGATCGCTTTTCGATCCACCTCCCGTGACGACCATATCGCCGACGGGTACGCCCATCTCGCGAAACACCTCTACGCACTCAAGCTGCGAGAACGCCACACCCTCGAGCACTGAGCGTATCAGATGCGGTCGCCCGTGCATAGCCGAGAGTCCGAAAAATACGCCGCGGCAGTCCGGGTCGGGATGAGGACTTCTCTCGCCCATCATGTAGGGGAGGAAGATAAGCCGATCCGAACCCGGGACTATTTCTGCGGCGAGTTTGTCCATGACGACGTAGGGATCCACGTCGAGTTTCTCCGCCTCGAGGATCTCGGGCAGACAGCACGTGTCACGCAGCCATTTCAGCGAGATGCCCGCGCCCTGCGTACAGCTCATGACGGTCCACTTGCCCGGCGCGCTCGCGCAGAGCGTATGCACTCTGCCCTCAAGGTCTATTTTGACCTCTTCGGACACGGCGTAGACGACGGCTGACGAGCCGATGGTCGTGAAGGCGACTCCCGCGCTGACCACGCCCGTACCGACGGCCGCCGCGGGGTTGTCGCCCGCGCCGCCGACCACTATCGTTCCCTCGGGTAGGCTCGTCTCCGCGGCCGCGCGGGCGTGGACCTGACCCGTCACATCAGGTGATTCATACATCTTCGCGAGCAAAGATCGGTCGATGCCGAGCAGGCCGAGTATCTCGTCCGACCAATTTCGCTTCGGTATATCCATGAGCTGCATACCCGCCGCGTCGCTGACCTCCGTGGCGAACTCACCCGTGAGCTTGTACCTGATGTAATCCTTCGGCAGCAGTATATGAGCGCACCGCGCGTACACATCGGGTTCGTTGCTCCGCACCCAGAGTATCTTCGCGGCCGTGAATCCCGTCATCGCGGGGTTGGCCGTAACGCGTATCAGCTTCTCACGGCCGACGATCTTGTTCATGTATTCGACCTCGCGCTCCGTGCGCTGATCGCACCATATGATGGACGGACGCAGGACGACGCCGTCCGCGTCGAGCATGACGAGGCCGTGCATCTGGCCGGACAGGCCGACGCCCGCGATCTCAAGTGCGGAATCATGTTGCCGCGCCTCGTAGAGGACGGTTTCCAGACCCTTTACCGTGGCATCCCACCAATCCTTCGGATCCTGCTCCGCCCAGCCGTTGTACGGCTGGTGCATCGGGTATTCGCCCGTGTAAGAGGCTATCAGTTCGCCTCCCTCCGTGAACAGCGCCGTCTTCGTCCCCGAAGTGCCAATGTCTATCCCGACTATCGCTCTCATACTATCTGTCCTCCTCGTGAACCCTCATTCAGTATCTACCATGTGGAGATGAGCCGCGCCTATGACGCCCGCGTCATTGCCGAGTTTGGCCTTCTTTATCTCCGTGTTCTTCGCGCTGTTCCGCGAATAAACCTCCTCCATGAATTTTTCGCGCAGCGGCGCGAGCAATACCTCTCCCTCGTTTGAAATGCCGCCACCGACGCACAAGACGTCCGGTTGAAGGATGTTGACGAGGTTTATCACGCCGCAGGCAAGATCGTCTATATAGGTGTCTACGACCGCCTTCGCCGTTTCATCCCCGGCCTTCATCGCGTCGAAGGCCGTCCTGCCCTCCACGCGGTTGATGTCGCCGTCCACAAGCTCCCACATCTTTGTTTTTTTATCATCACCCATGGCGCTTCGCGTTGTGATGATGAGCCCCGTCGCGCTCGCGTACCGCTCCCAACAACCGAGACGACCGCACGGACACGCCCTGCCACCCCTGCGGACGACCATATGACCTACTTCCATGCCCGCGTGATTGAAGCCCGTGAGCAGCTTGCCGTTCTCCACGCCGCCGCCGCCGATGCCCGTCCCGAGGGTTATCGCGATCAGGCTTCCGCAGTCCTTGGCCGCTCCCGCTACGTACTCGCCGTACGCGGCCGCGTTCGCGTCGTTACCGATGTAAACGGGCTTTCCGATCTCCGCGCGCAAAAGCTCCGCAAGCGGCACGTCCTTCCAGTACAGGTTGGCCGCGTAGTCCACCATGCCCGTATCCGAGTTGGCCGTGCCGGGCACGCCAACCCCTACGCTGCCTATCTCGTCCGGTGAAACGCCGGACTCTTCCTCGGCCTTCAGCGCAAGCTCGGCCATGTCGCTGATGATGTGTTTCGGCTCTCGTCCCACGTCGGTCAATTTCTCGATCTTCTTGAGAATCTTGCCGTCCTCGTCGACCACACCGACCACGATGTTCGTACCGCCGAGGTCTATTCCTATGTCGTAGCGCATGACGTACCCTTTTCCCTCGCCGCGCGATCCCCGCACGCCCGTCGCGCGGCTCTCGCTCATACTACATTATCCTACATTCCTCCGCTTATAACAAGGGCGCAAAACGCCGGCGCAGGGCAATCGCAAGGTTACTGTTCAGTGCCGACAGAGTAATTCTCCGGGTCGCGTCCATAGGTTCTTGCCCCGCCCCCTGAGGATAGGCGTTTCCCTCTTGTCTTTATCCACAAAAGGGCGGCATCCCGCAATGAGTCCGCCCGCCCCCGCCATATCGGTCCGCGCACAAAAAAAGACTTGTCGCCGACTCCGGGGCATGTTTTCTTCTTGCGCGCCATGTCGCGAGAAGCAGC
>JAISZM010000031.1 GCA_031269205.1 Eubacteriales Family XIII. Incertae Sedis bacterium
GCTGCGAATCTGGCGAGCGCCACAGAGATGATAAAAGGCACCGCCCGCAGCATGGGGATACTGGTAGAAGAATAGGAGTGGGAGGGACGCCCTGCCTGACGGTCGGGTAATCCGGGAGAACCACAGGAGGTAAGGAAATGCCTAAGAGAGGAAAAGGCTACAAGGAAGCTGTAAAACTGATAGATCGTCAGACGCTCTACGAGCCGACTGACGCGCTCGGGCTTGTGCTGAAAAGCGCGCGCGCAAAGTTTGATGAAACCGTCGAGGTTCATGTCAAGCTCGGTGTTGACGGGCGTCATGCGGATCAGCAGGTGCGCGGCGCCATCGTGCTGCCGCACGGCACTGGCAAAAGCGTGCGCGTGCTCGTCTTTGCGAAGGGGCCGAAGGAAACGGAGGCCAAGGAGGCGGGTGCGGACTACGTCGGTGCTGAGGACATGGCGCAACGTATCCAGAGCGAGGGCTGGTTTGACTTCGACGTCGTCGTCGCGACTCCCGACATGATGAGTGTCGTCGGCAGGCTCGGCAAGACGCTCGGTCCGAAAGGACTCATGCCAAACCCGAAATCCGGTACGGTCACGAACGACATAGCGAAAGCGCTTGAGGAGATAAAAGCCGGTAAGGTGGAGTACCGCCTCGACAAGAGCAATATTATCCACACGCCGATAGGCAAGGTGAGTTTCGGTGAGGACAAACTCGCTGACAATTTCTCGGCTCTGCTGGATGCGATAGTGAAGGCGAAACCGTCGGCTGCGAAGGGTCAATACCTGAAAAGCGTCACGGTGGCGTCCACTATGGGTCCGGGCGTGAAAGTGAATCCGGCCAGGGTTGGCGCGCAGAACTAAGGCGATGCGCTGAACGATTCGGCGCGCACAATTATATAAGGAAATACTGATTAATAAGCGTTTCCATAAGCATATTTACGCGGGGTTTCCCGCGTGATACCGTAGACAGCGGGAGGGATCGGCCTACAGGCGGAATTCCTCAAAACGCAAACGCGATCCCGCCGAGGTGGACGGATGCAAATCCCACGACCTTATTTGTTTACGGAATGGAAGTTCCAAACAGAATAAGGCCGTTTTCATTTTTGTGGCGCGGCCGGAAAGGAGAAAGTATGTCAGAGGAGAGTTTGAGGCAGAAACAGTTGGTCATCGACGAGATCAAAGAAAAGTTCGACAGATCCGTTTCCGCCGTCGTCATCGACTACATGGGCATTACCGTGGCCGAAGCCGACGCCATGCGCAGGAAATTGCGCGAAGCGGAGGTGGACTACAAGGTCTACAAGAACACCCTTGTCAACAGGGCGATAGACGGCACGGACTACGCACAGTTGAAAGAGATACTCGCGGGTCCGAGCGCGTTCGCCTTCGGGTCTGACGACGCTACGGCGCCCGCCCGCGTGCTGAACGGCGTCATGAAGGAATACAAGAAGATGGCGTTCAAAGCGGGCGTTATTGAAGGTGTGTTCTACGATGCCGCAGGTATGGCGCAGATCGCGGAGATACCTTCCAGGGACGTGCTGATCGCGAAGTTCCTCGGTAGTATCCAAAACCCGGTCAGCGGTTTCGTTCGCGTACTTGCGGCGATAGCCGACAAGGACGAGGCCGCCGCACCTACGGAGGAACCCGCTACTGCGGACGAGAAGCCGGCTGAAGAAGCCGCGCCCGCGAAGGAACCCGCTACTGCGGACGAGAAGCCGGCTGAAGAAGCCGCGCCCGCGGAGGAAACCGCGACTGCGGACGAGAAACCGGCTGAAGAAGCCGCGCCCGCGGAGGAATCCGCGACTGAGGACGAGAAACCGGCTGAAGAAGCCGCCGAGAAAACCGAGGCCGAGTAAGTCGGCGATATTTAAGAAAGGAAACAAACAATGGCTAAACTATCGAATCAGGATATCATCGACGCCATCAAGGAGTTGACTGTGCTGGAACTGAATGACCTCGTAAAGGCGTGCGAGGAGGAGTTCGGCGTTTCAGCCGCAGCCGCAGTCGTGGCGGCGGGACCTGCCGCGGGAGGCGCCGCGGCAGCGGAGGAGCAGACCGAATTCAATCTCGAGCTGACGGAGATCGGCGCGGAAAAGATCAAGGTCATCAAGGTCGTTCGCGAGATAACGGGCCTCGGCCTGAAGGAGGCGAAGGAACTCGTCGACAGCGCCCCGTCCATCATCAAGGAAAGCGTCGAGAAGGCAGAAGGCGAAGCCTATCAGAAGCAGCTCGAGGAAGTCGGCGCGAAAATTACCTTGAAATAAATGTCGGAGGAAACGCGGCAAAAATTCGATCGGCGTTCCCCGAACAAAGCTTCGGCGCCGGAGGACGGCGAAGGCGGTAGCGTACATCTGCGCATACGCGCGGGCGATGTGCCGCCTTACGCCATACTCCCCGGCGATCCGGCTCGTACGCTGCTCATATCGCGGGACTGGAACGACGTGCGCGAGGTCGCGTACAACAGGGAGTTCAGAACCGTCACGGGCGTCTATGAAGGCGTCCCTATCGCCTGCGCCTCGACGGGAATCGGCGCCGCGAGTTCCGAGATATGTATACATGAACTGCACGCGGCGGGCGTCCATACCTGTGTGCGCGTCGGCACGACGGGCTCGATTAGGCTCGACATAGGCATTGGCGACCTCATCATACCCTACGCTTGCGTCAGGCGCGACGGGACGTCGGACGCCTACATTGAACCCGAGTACCCTGCCGCAGCCCATCCGCATGTACTGATGGCGCTCATGCAGGCCTGCGCGAATCTCGGCTACGAGTACCACCTCGGCGTCGGCTATACGACATCCTCCTTCTATATCGGGCAGGGTAGACCTATAGCGGAAGATGGTGGCTACGATCCGTCGTTCATAAAAAGTCTTATCCCGGACTTGATGCAGACGGGTGTCACGAACATTGAGATGGAGGCCGCGGGTCAGTTTGTGGTCGGCGCCCTGCACGGCATGAAGATGGGCGCCATACTCGCCGTCGTCGCGAACCGCGTCACGGACGAGTGGGGCGATAAAGGCGGCGAGGAGAAAGCCTGCCGGGCGGCGACCGAAGCAGTACGCCTACTGTCCGCATGGGATAAGGAAGGCCGGGCGAACGTCTCGTTCGATCTGTGATTCCACCGCTCGTTGCCGGGGTAATAACACAGGTTGCCGTCCCCAAGTGTCCTACGCTGTCAGCCCTTAGTTCCTCCCTTATTGAATTCTCTCTGTAAATGATGGATCGTTATAGGCAGCAGTGCCAAACTTCCATACTGTCCAACCGCTTTCAAGCTCACCAGTCGTTGGTCTCAAGCCTTCGAACCAATCAATGTAGCTTTGCGTTACCGGATCGCCGGAATCGGCATCTTCCAAATATATGACTAACAACCCGATGTGTTTTGCTGCATCAAAATAAAGATCTGAGGTATATTGGTAGGCTTTTATGGCTCCGCTGAAGTCAGCTGTAGCATAAAAATAATTAGTTTGGTAGTTCTGAATAGTGGGGTGAGTCTTGACACTGTTTTTATCAGTCGTCAGCTTTTCATATTCCTCCTGACCCCGAGGCGTGAGGCTACTAAAATAATAACCGATCTCGTTGTTCGATGAATCTTTCCAGTAGTCTACGAGCTTGAAATAGTCCTGATCATTGTAATCAGCATGGGCGGTTATATCATTAAGATTTACCTTCCAGTTATGTGGTTTGATTTCTCCGTCCCTGACCAACTGATCTGTTATCAACGTCTGCATGGCCGTCATCTGAGTTTTTGCCAGCGACACAACCCCCGTCCACTTGGCCTTTTCGATATACCCCGTCAGCGCCGGGATGGCGATGGCGGCCAGAATGGCCAGGATGACGAGAACCACGATGACTTCGACGAGGGTGAAGCCCTTCTTCGGGCGCAAAAAAGGCGCGGACTCCTTGTCCGTGCCGGCGTACGCGCGTCCCGCGCGCGCTGAGAAAATGCGGGTGGTCAGGTCAGAACATTCCAGCCCCCCCCCCGGGAATATTTACCATTACCTCGTTCCTGTTCATATTAACGAAACTCCTTTTCTTCCCTTTCAAATCCGTTCAACTACGGTGACTGCGTGTATGAGTCCGCCTTTACATCAATCGCAGACACGCATCCACCTTGTCCTCGGCCGCGCGTTCTCTCTAACGAAAACATGCGCACCGACTCACGATCCGCGCCTCCGCATCTGTTATCATTATTCTATTACCCTCAACGCCTATTGTCAAAGTAATTTTGCGTGTAATCGTGTAATCAACCCTGCTCGTCCCCTTTGTCCTGCTATGAAGAAATTGCCTGTGCTCAGCACAAAGGGGATGAGCAAGAATAGGATTATCGAAAGTTGGCGCGAGTGACGATAGGGGATTTGGAATCTGAAATCCCACAAGGACACTCGTGGATGGTCGAGGTGACTGGATTTGAACCAGCGGCCCCTACGTCCCGAACGTAGTACTCTACCAAACTGAGCTACACCTCGACGCGCGGAAACACAAGCCGCAAGAATTATTATACTGGACATACGGCGTGTACGCAAGGAAAATCGCAAAGGAACAGAGGTGAAGCACGAAAGGTATAGTTTCTATCAAAAGAGGCGTTGCCGCTATTGTGAATATACTTCCCCGAGAAAGCGTTGCCCGCGACGCCCATTGAAAGCGATGTCAAAGTTTG
>JAISZM010000037.1 GCA_031269205.1 Eubacteriales Family XIII. Incertae Sedis bacterium
ATGTCGTCGATGAACTCGTCCGAACCGATGACGTCCGTATTGTATTTATGATAGCAGGTAGATATGCCGTAGATGAGCTTGTATTTCCTCATGAGCTTCATCGCGTTGATGACCTTCTCGTAAGTACCCTTGCCGCGGCGCATATCCGTGGCTTCCTCCGTCCCCTCTATGGAGAAGGCGAGGGCGAAGTTTGCAACGCGGAGCAGATCCTTGCAAAACTCCTCATCAACGAGCGTTCCGTTCGTGAACGAGAGGAAGTAGCAGTCAGGGTTGTTCTCGCAGAGTCTGATGACATCCTTTTTGCGCACGAGGGGTTCGCCCCCCGAGAAGATGTAGAAGCGGATGCCGAGTTCCTTGCCCTGACTGATGATGGAATCCAGCGTTTCGTTAGAGAGGTTGCTCTTATGGCCGTACTGAGCGGCCCAGCAACCCGTACACGAGAGATTGCACGCGCTCGTGGGATCCATGAGGATAGCCCACGGTATATTGCAGTTATATTTTTTCTCAAGTGAGACTCCCGTATTCTCCTTGTCGATGGTCGCCGAGATGAAGAAGCATTCGACCAGCTTACGGATCAGCTTCGGGTCAACGTCCACAAAGAGGTTCTTGACGAAGAGGTTCCACGGCCCTCCCTCGGTCAGGAGTTTTTCTCGCATGACCTTTATCTGTTTCGCGTGCAGTCCTCCCTTGTCGAGTTTTTCGGCCAAGTCGAACATGGCCGGAAGTTTTTTGATCGGCTCGCTAGACAGATATTTGACCATCAGCCCGAGCGCTTCTTTCTTTGCCACCGATGCGGCCTTGTCTTTGATGCTAGCCATTATTACCTCCTACATTCGCTGTACGGCGAATCCACTCTTCCCACAGTCAGGTAAAGACTTCGGGTGCAAACGCCGAACCAATTAGTTCCTACTAATTTATCACAACAGGTCAACCATTTCAAGTGCTGAAGGAGTCAAAAAGCCGTTTTCGGTGACCTTCCCCTTGCTATCTCGTATTAAATCCAGGTTACTGAAGCAAAAAACCACCATATATCGAAATACTTATACACTAAAACAATACCTATTTCATACAAAATAACATACTGAACTACATTAGTCAAGCTTTATCCAAAGCGCCGCGCAGGTTGTTTTCATAGGGTGGCGAAACTATTCCCTTTTCCGTTATGATCCCCGTGATGAATTCCGCGGGAGTGACGTCGAAGGCAGGATTGCGAACCTTGATGCCGTCGGGCGCTATCGGCTTGTCGTACCATAGCGACGTCACCTCGCTGCCGGCGCGCTCCTCGATTGGGATTCCTTCGCCGGAAGGGCAGCCGAAGTCTACGGTCGAACTCGGCGCGCATATGTAGAAGGGTATGCCGTATTGCTTTGCGCTTATGGCCACGCTGAGCGTTCCTATTTTGTTCGCGATGTCGCCGTTCGCGGCGACGCGGTCGCAGCCCGTGAACACGATGTCTATGAGTCCCTTCGACATGACGAAAGAGGCCATGTTGTCGCAGATGAGCGTCGTGTCCGTTCCCGCGCGCGAGAGTTCGTAGGCCGTCAATCTCGCGCCTTGCAACAGTGGCCGCGTTTCGTCGCAGTACACGCGCAGACCGTAACCTTCGCGCTCCGCGAGGTATATCCCCGCGGTGGCCGTGCCGATGCCGCCCGTCGCAAGTCGCCCCGCGTTGCAGTGCGTGAGTACGCCCATGCCGGGCCTGAGCAGCGCCATCGTCGCGCGACCTATGGCATCGCACATCTCCGCGTCCTCACGCGCTATACTCTCACATTCAAGCAGCAACAGCGATTTGAGCTCGCTCACGGGTTTGTCGATGTTACGCTCCAAAACGGATTTCATGCGATCGAGCGCCCATTTCAAATTCACGGCGGTCGGGCGTGATGAGTTCAGGTAGTCGCAATGGCCGTCCACGGCTTTGCGGAACGACGAGCGGTCGAACGTATCGAGTCGCTTGACCGCCAGGTAGACGCCGTAGGCCGCGGCGATGCCGATGGCTGGGGCGCCGCGTACGGCGAGCCTGATGATCGCGTCGTAAAAATCCGCGGGCGTACGAAGGCGCAGCTCTCGCGTTTCGCCCGGCAGCAGCGTCTGGTCGATGACGACGGCCGCGTCGTTCGCGTCGTCAAGCCAGATCGTCCTTATTTCGTGTCCGTCCTGTTTTTCCTGCACCGTACTGACCCTCCCAGCCGACAGCCGCGTCATCGGCGGTTCCGGCAATTCTGAAATTATTACATAAGCCGCGGAATCTGTCGCCCCGGTCGCGCGACATCGTCACAGAAGCCGCGGACAGCGGCTCCGGCCGCACGAAAACTATAGCAATAACCCCGCGGTTTTGCAAGAGCGAGGGCGTTTGTTGTATAATGAAGGATATATTTGACGCGAGTTTGTTACCGCGGATAAGCGTTGCGGTGTTAAGGGGCAAGATATGTTAGAGCAGAAAAAGATGGACAGGATCAACGAACTGGCGCGAAAATCGAAGAAGGAAGGGCTTTCGGGCGAAGAGAAACGAGAGCAACACGAACTTCGGCAGGAGTACCTCGTGAAGTTTCGTTCGGCGTTCCGGATCCAGCTCGACAGCATACAACGGGTCGACACACCCGAGGAGGCGGAGCGATTGCGCCGCAAGTACGCGCTGCAGGGCGGCTCGCCGTCGGGTCGCGACGCGTCGTGCGAAAATTAGGACGCGCGGGAACGGGAAGTCGACAGTCGCGCGAGAATCGGAAAGGTACACGATGGAGAAAAAGAGAAACGTCTATTTGGATTATTCGGCCACAACGCCCGTGAAGGAAGAGGTCTTGCAGGAGATGTTACCGTATTTCACGGAGAAGTTCGGAAACCCCTCAAGCCTCTACACGGTCGGGCAGGAATCGAAGAACGCGATCGCACAGGCCAGGGAGCGGCTGGCCGCTCTCATAGGAGCCGAATCGCGCGAGATATTTTTTACATCCTCGGGTACGGAGGCCGACAACTGGGCCGTGATCGAAACGGCCATGGCAAAGCGCGCGAATGGGGCGAAGCACGTAATAACGTCGAAGATTGAACATCACGCGCTGCTGCATAGCGCTGAGTATCTGGGGAAAGAGGGATTCGACGTCACGTATCTGAGCGTTGACGGCGACGGTTTCATCGATCTCGACGAACTGGAGTCGTCGATCAGACACGATACCGCTCTCATCAGCATCATGTACGCGAACAACGAGATAGGGACGATAGAACCCGTCGCAAAGATAGCCGAGATAGCGAAGAAGCGGAATGTGGTCTTCCACACGGACGCGGTACAGGCTCTCGGCAACGTTCACATCGACGTCAAGGAACTCGGCGTGGATCTGCTCAGCATATCCGCTCACAAGATATACGGGCCGAAGGGCATCGGCGCGCTGTACATCAGACGCGGCGTGGCGCTGCCACCGCACATGCACGGAGGCGCGCAGGAGAACAACAAGCGCGCGGGAACGGAGAATTTGACCGGTATCGTCGGCTTCGGCAAGGCGGCCGAACTCGCGAGGGAGAACCTTGTAACACATATTGAGCGTGTGACGGAACTGCGCAACTACTTCCTCGACCACGTGAAGGAGCGCATATCCGATATCAGAATTAACGGCAGCCTCGAGAGTCGTCTGCCCGGGAACATCAATATCACGTTTAAGTACATAGAGGGCGAGGCGCTTTTACTGCTGCTCGACATGGAGGGAATCGCCGTTTCGACGGGATCGGCGTGCTCGTCGGCCTCGCTGACGCCGTCGCACGTACTTGAGGCTATCGGCGTACCCGTCGAGCAGATACACGGATCTATCAGGTTCACGATAGGAGACTTCACGACGCGGGAGGATATCGACTACACCTTAGACGCTCTTGAGAAGGCGGTCGCGAAGCTGCGCAGCATTTCCTCTATGTCGAAGGAGTCGGGGTGGTGATCGCCGCGCCACGCGGGGACGGCTCTTCACGATAACATTGTTATGTTGAGGGGATTATGGAATTATGGAATTGTATCAATAAAGTTATGCTGATGGAGTTATGATATTTTTATGACATCGGCGAGACGAGAGAAAGTTATAGCAAATCGGAGGAAGTTTTATGGCTCTTTATAACGACAAGGTAATAGATCATTTCACGAACCCGCACAACGTCGGCGAACTTGAGAAGCCCGACGGCGAGGGCACCTACGGCAGCCCCGTCTGCGGCGACATGATGAAAATATCCATCAGCGTGGCGGACGACGTGATCACGGACGCGCGTTTCAAGACCTTCGGCTGCGGCTCGGCCATCGCGTCGTCGAGCGTGGCTACGGACATGATCATCGGCAAAACGGTCGAAGAGGCGCTTCGGATAACGAACAAGGACGTGCTCGACGAACTCGGCGGTCTGCCCGCCATCAAGATACACTGTTCCGTGTTGGCCGACTACGCGATCAAATCGGCGATTTACGACTACGCGCAGAAGAATGGCAAGACGTACAAGGGGCTGGAGAACTTCGACCCCAACGCGGACGAAGAGGACACGCACCACGGCTGCGACATGGAGAACGCGGTCGACGACATGGTGGCTGAAGTCAAGGCCGGCCGCTGATTTTGCAGATCATATCTTCGTAGGATTTCGCGAAGCGCTTGGATGTTGACATTTGACATGCGTCGGCAAGCGGAAACCTACCGCCGCGACACTGCTCAGTGACACGCTGAAAAGGCGGAGTCAATACATGATGATGGCGCGGACCGGGCAAGCTGGCGCGCAGTACCCGCACGTCAGACAGACCTCGTGGTCCACCTTCGCGACACCGTACTCGTTCATATGGATCGCGCCGTTCGGGCATCTCCGCGCGCACACGCCGCAGCCCTCGCAGTCGCCTTCGTCCACGCGTATACGTTTGTGGCTGATATCCGGCGCGTACGCGAGGTCGAGCCTCCCCTCCGCCCAAGCGACGAGGTCGTCAACCTCACGTCGGGCGCCCAGTCCTACCATGACGGAATCCACCCCGGGTAGGGCGCTCACGTAGTCGAGGCAGGCTCGATACTCGCCTGTCAGGTTGCCGCCGCCGAAAGCCTTCATCGTAAACACCCCTTTGCCGACTGCGCTGTTGCGCGCTATCGCCGCGGCCATATCCTCCTTTGTCCCGAATCCCTCACCTCGCCGTATTCCGAGGCTGTTCTTGTTGATAAGAGGGAAGATAACATCGCTTCCGGTCAGGTACACGTTCAATTCCGCCACGTCCGTGTAGTGCGTTGAGATACCGATCGCTTTCACCGCCCCCTTAGCCTTCATCTCGTTCAGGCACTCCCACGCGCCCGCACGGTTCGCGAAGTCGGGATGCTGACGAACCTCGTGCAGCAGGAATATGTCGATCACGTCGAGATCGAGGTCGCGGCGCATATCGTCGATCGCCGCCGCCATAGCGTCGTAGGACGTCTCAAGGGATTTGGACGCGACGACGGGCATGGTGAAACCCGCCGCGCCGCGCCGCGTCCGCAACGCCTCCGCGATGTACTTATAGGTCTGATACCACTCGGCTGTGTCCAAGAAGTTAATTCCGCGATCCAAGGCGTAACCGACCACGTCCGCGCCTTCGGCGAGCGGCAGATCGAGCTGCGTGCGCCCGATGGACAGCACGCCCATACCGACAGAGGTGACCATGATACCGCTGCGCCCCAACTCGTGTTTTTTCATATCCATGCTATACAGTTTAGCAATATTGCTCCGGCACATCAAGGCGCCCGGTTTTCGCGGAGGCGTTTCGGAAGGAGGCGCAGAGCCAGCCACTTTTTGGTTCCAAAACCCGATGTCTTGACAACGGAGAGCATTATAGGGCATTATTAAGGTGGCGTTTCGCGGTGGTGGACAGTATATCAACGCCGGATTTTAAAGCGGGGTGTGAAATGATAGAGTTCCTTGTTGTTTATTCCAAAGATCATCGTCAACTGACTCCTGACTTATTGGATGTCTTTATCGACAAGCCAATACAGACGAGCGTTTTTCGTAACCCAGCTTATTACAGTTTAAGTCCCGGCAAAGATAGGTTGCTCGTATTGTTCACTAATAGTCTTGACCGTCATGTGGCAATGGCTGATGCAGAATGGATAACATATTTTCAAGGTCTTATTGCTCAGTCAAAAGTCGTCAATCGTATTGGAGACTTGGACAACATCAACTTCGAGCAAGACCATTCGATGTTTGTCTATGGCGCTTTTTCGCATAAGAGAGATGATTTCATCGTGGCAAGCGTCTTGGGACAATACCGTGTTTTTTGCGCAGTTGACGAGAACGTGTCTGTTTTTGCGTCCAATCCCTATTTGGTTGCTCAAAGCTTTTACGCTGATGACACACGATCTGACAGACCGCCGGATGAACGTTTTCTCGACCACAAAAAAGTTGAAAACTTACTTCCTGTTCTACGGGCAAGCGAGTATCCCACGAACAGGAGCGCGTTCGAAAACGTGTTTTACCTACCGATCAACTGCGGAGTTAAAATCAATGAAAATAATGAGGCAAGCATCTTTTCACTTATTGATAAGATGTATTCGAAACTTTCCAGAACCGATTGGAACATGCGTCTGAAAACTGCTTTTGAACAAGCCGAAAAAGGGGCTCTATCCATGTTCGAGGATCTGGGTACAAAGAAAGGACAAATTACCGGTGGATATGATTCACGTATGCAGCTTGCGGTCAATCTTAAAGCCGGAAATGCCAGGGAGATCAGGTATATTACCAAGGGTAGTCTGGAACATCCCGATGTAAAGATCGCGAAATTGTTGGCGGAAGCATACGGGCTAAACTTATCGGTCTCTGTGCCGATAACGGACGTCGAATTTGATGATGATATTTTAGCGCAGGGTTTGAACAAGGGTTTATCGGGGATGAAGATGACTGGTGGGCAAACTCCTTTTTATGAGCTGTACAGTCTTGGCGTCGGAACCACAAAACAATACAACGACAATCCTGAGGACAATTATTTCAATGTAGGTGGGTATAGTGAATTTGGCGGATGGGGGAATGAGAACCTCGAATGTGGTTTCAGGAACCGCAATCCTTACTATGAAAGAAATGAAGATAATCGGCCCATTGACACCTTAGATGTTATAGATAAGTATTATGGCATTTCCAATATAAGGGAAACATATACAGACGAATATGCAAATTCCCTTATTTCGTTGTATCAAACGGGACTATCGTTGTCTCCGACTCTTTATAACGCCGATTTGCCCAATTATGGACTATTGCGATTCAGACAGTTCGCCGCTTGGAGCAACTATATCGAGGTTTTGCCTTTAGGTTACAACCTATTGTTAAATCAACTCAATCATGTTCAGCCACCCGAATTTCATATTGTCGAAAGCATGGCGTTCAGGTTATTTGCTGATTTTATGCCGTCGCTTTTAGAAATACCTTTCGCTGATAGAACATTTGAGAAATTCAACTATAGCGGCCATCAGGGTGCGACAATGCCCGAACCTATACGCAACACTACCCATGCTCCAAACGCGGTCACTTTTGCCAATCATGCTAAAGCGAAATTCTTGGTGCAAAACAATGAGTTGTCTAACGATATATTTAATGTGGTTAGAGAAGAATTTATCAACGAAATGCTAAATGATGTGAGCAGATATGCAACAAAACTTATAGCACTCTTTGGGATCTCTTTGTTTGTACAAAACAGAGAATACAGTCCATTA
>JAISZM010000078.1 GCA_031269205.1 Eubacteriales Family XIII. Incertae Sedis bacterium
GGAGTTCGTACAGCTTCCGATGGCGACCTGATCAACTTCGAGTTCCGCTATCTCCGATACGGCTCTGACGTTGTCAGGGCTGTGCGGCATGGCCGCGAGCGGCGTGAGGCTCGACAGATCGACCTCGAGCACTTCGTCGTAAGTCGCGTCCTCGTCGGCGCTGAGCGGGCGATAGGCTTCGCCGCGTCCCTGCGCGTCGAGAAAGTTCTTCGTGTTTTCATCGGAAGGAAAGACGGAGGTGGTGGCGCCGAGCTCCGCGCCCATGTTCGTGATGGTCGCTCGGTCGGTGACGGAAAGGGACAGCGCTCCTTCGCCGAAGTATTCGGCAATTCTGCCGACGCCGCTCTTGACGGTGAGTTGCTGCAGTACGTAGAGTATGATGTCCTTCGCGCTGACCCACGGGCGGAGTTTGCCCGTCAGATGTATGCCGAGGACTCTCGGCGCGGTCAGGGTGTACTCGCCCTTCGCCATAGCGACGGCGACATCGAGACCTCCCGCGCCAATGGCTATCATGCCGAGGCCGCCGCCCGTCGGCGTGTGGCTGTCCGAGCCGAGCAGCGTCTTTCCGGGCGCGCCGAAGTTCTCGAGGTGAAGTTGATGGCAGATGCCGTTGCCGGGCTTCGAAAATATCACGCCGTGTCTTTTGGCGACGCTTTCGATGAAAGCGTGATCGTCCGCGTTTTCAAATCCCGTTTGCAGCGTGTTGTGGTCGATGTACGCCACGGACAGTTCCGTGGTCACCTTTCCTACATCCATCGCCTCAAGTTGCAGGTAAACCATCGTACCCGTGCTGTCCTGCGTCAGCGTCTGGTCAACTTTTATCGTTATCTCGTTCCCCGGCGATAGTTCACCTCCGACCAAATGCTCCTCGAGTATCTTGTAAGCGAGTGTTTTTCCGCCTGTCGCGTCGCTTGCAATCATGCCATCCACCATTCCTTTCATCCTGATTATCGATTGTATACAATTATACCACAGGATGACGTGAATCGGATTCGGCGCGCCCGGCGGCACGTTTGGACACATTCGGATTCGGCGCACGGCTTTACGTTTGTCGCTTTGTTGCGGTATAATGATATTCCATGAGAAACAAGTTGGGTAGGTATATAGTTACGATTGTTCTGTGCGTGGCGGTTGCGCTGTCTTTTTCCCTGCCTTTGAGCGTCGGGTCGTTTGAGGCGTACGCGGCGAAGTCCGCTGAGGTAAAACTCCCGAAGGGGCGTTACGTCATACGGCCTCTCGCCTCCGACACGCGCGTCGTGACCGTGAAGAACGGCTCCAAGAAGAACGGAGCGAACATCTACCTGTATACGGGCGACATGGCGAAAAACCAGCTGTTCGACGTGTCCTACGACTCGAAGGGTCGCGCGCTCATAAAGAACGTCGGGTCGAAGAAATACCTGAGCGTCGCGGGCAAGAAGGCGAAGAAGGGCGCGAATGTCGTGCAGACGTCCATGAGTTCGTCGAAGCAACTGCGCTGGGTGCTTGAGCCTGCGGGAACGAGCTACGGTCAACCCGTCTTTCGCGTACGCAGCGCACTTTCGAGCAAATACTGCCTTCAGCTTGCGGGCGGTAACAACCGCGACGCGGCGAACATCCGCCTGTGGGGAAAGAGCAAATCCAAAGCCGAAAAATTCGTCTTCGTGAGCGTGAAGACCGAGGTCGCACCCGAGGCCGAACCTGCGATAGCGGATGGGGTCTATCGGATCGGCAGCGCTTTGTCCTCGTCGCTTTCTCTCGCTATACCGGACGCGTCTACCAAAAGCGGCGTGGTTCCCGCTCTCGCATCCAAAAACAATTTACTCTCACAATTATTCATCTTTACCTATGAGAAGGGGTATTATCGGATTCGGCCGCTCATAAACGGCAAAAGCCTGACGATAAAAGCCGGCAACGTGCTCGCAAAGGCGTCCGCCGCGCAGTACACAGACGAAGCGAAGTCATATCAGCGTTTTAAGATTGTGAAGAAACCCAACGGTACATACGGGCTGACCGTGAAGGCGGGCGGACTTGCGCTGCGGGTTCAGTCGGGTGCGGCGAGGTCGGGTGGGGCGCTCGAAACCTGGTATCCGTCCTCGGCGAGGTCGCAGGAATTCACACTCACGCCCGTCGCGAGCGTCAAATTTTCCACGGGTTGGTACACCGTATCGCCTTTCGGAAAGGCGGGCCTGAACCTTTCCATAGCGGAGTCGAGCAGGGCGAGCGGGGCGGCGGCGTCAGTTTCGGAGGATACCCGGAGCTTCGCGCAGAAGTTCCAGGTGACGCGCACGGCGCAAAAGTCGGGCGACGATTACAGCTACACGATCGAGAACGCGAACTCGCAGTTGACGCTTACCGCATCCGGTTCCACCGTGGTGCAGACGGAGGCGGCGGATGGCGATCCTGATGAGGATCAGCTCTGGTACGCGAAGCTGTCGGTGGGCGGCGTCAGGTTTATCAGCAAGTCCACAGGCAAGGCGTTACAACTGACGGGCGGTGCGGGGAATTACGGCGTCAAACTCGCGAAGCCGTCGGAGTCCGCGAAGCAGGTGTTCATGCCGGTCGAGGTCGCGCTGTTCGACTCGGGCCAGTACCGTCTCGACACGTACGAAGGGGATCTGTCGCTTGAGGTCGAAAACGCGTCCTTCTTCAAACAGGCTAACATTCAGACGGGAGAGGCCGACGGCAGCGGCGCGCAGGCGTGGTTCGTGAGAGCGCATTCCGACGGTTCCGTGACTATCAGAAATGAGCGCTCGGGCAAGCCCGCGGAATCGTCGGGTGAGAACGTCAGACAGAACGCTTCTTCGGGGAGCCGTGCCCAAAGATGGTTTATAGAAGAGAGTGGCGGCGGCTGGTTTAAACTGCGTTCCGCGGCGGGCGACACGTATATGGAGGCGGACGTCGATAGCGTCGACGCGGCGGGAAACATGAACGTCGGCGTCGCGCCCGCCGTTGTGGACGGCGATACGCCCGCCGGCATGAAATGGCGTTTCGTCCCGGTCAAGGTGACGAAGCCCGGTCCCGCTATGCCTAAGGCGGCCGCGGCCGCGGTCGAAAAGGAGGCTCGAAAGCACCTCGGCAAGAAATACGTGTTTGGCGCGGAGGGCCCGAACACCTTCGATTGTTCGGGCTACATCTATTATGTGATGAACCACAGCGGCGTAAGGGAGATGAGCCGCGTCACCGCGCAGGATATCTACGACTCATGCGTGAAGATACCTGCAAAGGACGCGAAGCGCGGCGACCTGATATTCTTCAAGAACACGTACAAGACGGATCGGATTGTGACTCACCTCGGCATCTATCTCGGTGGTGGAAAGATGATACACGCGGGCAGCCCCGTACAGGTGTCAAAGGTCAACACGAAATACTACAAGGCGCACTTCTACGCGTACGCGCGGTTATCATAAAGGTAGTCAAATGGTGCGAATGATTATGTGGGCGCGGTGGAACAAGGAGGGCACGAAGCCGATGAAAAGCCTCGCCATGGAGCTACATTTCAGCACGCCCACGCGTCGGGCGTTCATCA
>JAISZM010000088.1 GCA_031269205.1 Eubacteriales Family XIII. Incertae Sedis bacterium
CTCCGCCGCCATGGTGGCGCGCGCGACCTCGCGAACCGCCTTTTTGATCGTCTGCGGCGTGATGCCGTGCTCCTCGTTGTACTTTGTCTGTATCGCGCGCCGCCTGTCCGTCTCCCTGATGGCCGCGGCCATCGACGGGCTGATCTCGTCGCCGTACATGACGACCCGGCCGTCCGCGTTGCGCGCCGCGCGGCCTATCGTCTGGATGAGCGAGGTCTCGCCGCGCAGAAAGCCCTGCTTGTCCGCGTCGAGTATCGCGACGAGACTGACCTCGGGGATGTCCAAGCCCTCGCGCAGCAGATTGATGCCGACGAGGACGTCGAACACGCCTGTGCGCAGGTCGCGCAGTATCTCCATGCGCTCGAAGGTCTGGATGTCCGAGTGCAGATAGCGCACGCGCACGCCGGCGTCCGCGAGATAGTCGGTCAGGCTCTCCGCCATTTTCTTCGTGAGCGTCGTGACGAGAACCTTGCCGTCCTTCTCCGTGACCTTGTGTATCTCCCGTATCAGGTCGTCGATCTGGCCGCCCGTCGGTCTCACCTCTATCGGCGGGTCGACGAGACCCGTCGGCCGTATCACCTGCTCCGCGCTGACGCCGCCGCTCAACTCGCGCTCGAACTCCGCGGGCGTGGCGCTGACGAACACGGTCTGTCCCGTCAGGTCGAGGAATTCCTGAAAGCGCAGCGGCCTGTTGTCGAGCGCCGACGGCAGACGGAAGCCGTACTCGACGAGCGACTCCTTGCGCGCGCGATCGCCGTTGAACATCGCCCTGAGCTGCGGCAGCATGACATGGCTCTCATCTATAATAGTAAGAAAGTCGTCGGGGAAGTAATCGATGAGCGTGTAGGGCTTCGTCCCGGGAGGCAGCCCCGTCAGATGTCGGGAGTAATTTTCTATGCCCTTGCATGTGCCGATCTCGCGCAACATCTCTATGTCGTAGCGCGTGCGCTGTTCGAGCCGCTGCGCCTCGAGCAGACCGTTCCGTTCCTTGTAGTAGCGCAGACGCTCCTCGAGTTCTTCCTCGATGGTTTCGCAGGCGCGCCCTATCTTGTCCTTCGATGTGACGTAGTGCGCCGCCGGAAAGATCGCCACGTGGGTCCGCGCCGCGACGATTTCGCCCGTCAGCGGGTTGATCTCTTTGATCGACTCGACCTCGTCGCCGAACATCTCTATGCGCACGGCGCTGTCCGCGCCCGCCGGGTAGACGTCGAGGACGTCGCCGCGCAGCCGGAAGTTGCCGCGGTCGAAAGCGACGTCGTTGCGCGTGTACTGGATGTCCACGAGGCGCGTGAGAATGTCGCGCAGGCTTTTCTCCATGCCCGGCCTGACGGACAGCGTCTGCGTCTCGTAGTCTATCGGGCTGCCGAGTCCGTATATGCAGCTCACGCTCGCGACGACGATGACGTCGCTCCTCTCGCCGAGGGCGGCCGTCGCGCTGTGCCTGAGCTTGTCTATCTCGTCGTTGATGTCCGAGTCCTTCTCGATGTACGTGTCGGTAGACGGCACGTAGGCCTCGGGTTGGTAGTAGTCGTAATAGCTCACGAAGTATTCCACGGCGTTGTCCGGGAAAAACTCTTTGAACTCGCCGTAGAGTTGGGCCGCGAGCGTCTTGTTGTGCGAGATGACGAGGGTGGGCTTCTGCACGCGCTCGATCACGCCGGCCATGGTGAAGGTCTTGCCCGAACCCGTGGCTCCGAGCAAGGTCTGGTATTCCCTGCCCGCCTCAATCCCGCGAACGAGAGCGTCGACCGCCTTCGGCTGATCGCCCGTCATCTTATATTCGGATACTATTCTGAAATCCGGCATGGGGATATTATACTACGGGCACCGCGCGGCGACGCTTCATTCCCCCTTTTCGATAATTTTCTTTTTTCCCGTCAATAACGCGCATTTGCGTTCCCCCTTTTCGATAATTTTCTTTTTTTCCGTCAATGACGCGCATTTGCGTTCGATAAATGTTATAATTCCCTTTGCCAGATATACAGACCCCTATTGGCTGTATCGGAACTCGGACAAGGATCCGGCCTGCTTTAGTGAATCTTTCCTGTGACTCCTTGTAGAAATGGCGACCGAGTAGATTTTTTGGAGGAACAATTTATGGAAGGTACAGTAAAGTGGTTTAACCCGGATAAGGGCTTTGGTTTTATCAAGCCCGACGATGGCGGCGATGATGTCTTTGTGCATTTCTCGGCAATCCAAACGAACGAGTTCAAGACTTTGAACGAAAATCAAAAAGTGTCTTTTGATGTCGAGAAGGACCCCAAAGACAGCGGGAAGTTCCGTGCTGTCAACGTAGTCGTGCTGTAAGCGACTTCAGTTAGACCGTTTTATGACGTGATCGCGGGCGGAGGCCGACAAATATCCGCCGACGCCCCGATCAACGGAGACCTACAGGAGTTCCGGTTGGGGAAAACCTGTCGCGTTCTTGAACAAGCGTCGTCCGATATTGCCGAGGTGATAAAGGTCGTCGCGTTTTCGCTTCTCAAAGCGGAAGCGAGGCGTAGGCGTCAATGTCGAGCGACGAAGATCCCTCGCACAGGTATTGGTAGTAGGCCGCGCAAGCTATCATAGCGGCGTTGTCCGTGCAGTACACGGGCGGCGGCGCATATAGTTCCACGCGTTCTTCCATGCAGACCGCGGCTATACGCGAGCGCAGCATGGAATTGGCAGCCACACCTCCGCCCATCGTAAGTTTCTTGCGTCCCGCGCGCCGCAGCGCGAGGCGTGTTTTTGTTTCGATAACATCTGTCGCGGACGCCTCGAAACCCGCCGCCACGTCCGCGAGGTTCACCTCGCGCCCCGCCTGCCTCTCCGTATTTATATAATTCAGCACTCCCGTTTTGATGCCGCTGAAGCTGAAGTCAAGACTCCCCTCTTCGAGATAAACTCGCTTGAATTTCACGGCCGTCGGGTCGCCGTTCTTTGCGAGTTCGTCCACCTTTGGGCCGCCCGGGTAGCCGAGTCCGAGCGAACGGGCGACCTTGTCGAACGCCTCGCCGACGGCGTCGTCGCGCGTGTGGCCGAGCAGGACGTAGTCGGTGTAGGAGCGAACGTCGATGAGGTCGGTATGCCCGCCCGAAACCACGAGGGCGAGATGCGGCGGCTCTATCGTGGGCATCGCGGCGACGGCGGCCCCGCCCTCGTCTTCCGGTAAACTTCGACCCGCCGACGCGAGATCAACAGCGTCAGCGTCTGCGAGGCCGCGCGCGGGTACGCCGGGGGACGCGGTGGAAAGGTACGACGCGCACACGTGGCCCTTGATGTGATGCACCGCCGCAAAGGGCTTCGCGGCGGCATAGGCCGCGGCCTTGGCCGTGGACAGCCCGATGAGCACCGCGCCGACGAGTCCGGGTCCGTAGGTCGCGCCGACGAGATCGATATCCTCCCAGGAGACGCCAGCCTCCGAGAGAGCGGAATCCATGACGGCGTTGATCTGAGTCAGGTGATGGCGCGACGCGATCTCGGGCACGACGCCGCCGAAAACCTTATGGACATCTATCTGCGACGCGATGACATTCGATAGCGTCTCTCGCCCGTCAGCCGTCACGGCCGCGGCCGTTTCGTCGCAGCTCGTCTCTATCCCCAGCGTTATGAATTTGCCGTCCTTCATACAACGAAACCTCTACACATCCTCCGCGGACGCGTCGTCGGAGCAACTCGTCGCCGCTCCCTCTTCCCTCATCATCACGACCGCGTCCTCCTTGTTATCCTCGTAATAAGCCTTGCGGACGTCTACAGACCGGAAGCCAAACTTCTCGTACATCGAGATGGCGGGCGCGTTCGACGCGCGCACCTCGAGAAAAAACTTGTACGCTCCGCGCAACCGCGCCTCATCGATCAGTTTCATGAGCAGCATGGCTCCGATGCCTGCTCTTCTGTACTCAGGAACGACGGCTATCGTCATGATGTGGCACTCTTCCCAGACCACCCACATGCCCGCGTAGCCGCGGACGGCGCCGGACGTCTCGGCCACAAAGTACGCCGACAGGACGTTCCTGCCGATGTCCCGCTCGAGGTCGTCCCTCGCCCACTGAAGCGTGAAGCTCGCCCGCTCCACCTCCATGATGGCGTCGATGTCGTCGGACCCCGCGCCGCGTATGCGCACCCACCTCATGATCGGATCAGCCGACGGAAGAGCTTTCGGCGCGACCGCGGCTGCGGGCAAGGTCGGCTCTTATGGCGTCCGCCATCTCCCCGGCCGTAACGACGCCCCTGTGTCTTATCTCCTTGTCCCTGAGTCCACGCAGCCCCGCCGGCACGGGAATCCCCGTCGCGGCGTTCAGCGCGTCGATGTACGCGAAGCCGTCGGACTCCGCGCCGAGTCCTATCGCCCCCGCGACGCGCCTCGCGAACTTATACGCGCTCGCGGTCGACGCTATGACGGCGGGCGTATCGTCGCCCGTCTTCTCGAGGTAATCGAGATAGACCCGGTACGCGACCGACGTGTGCGTGTCCATGAGATAGCCCTCGCGCGCCCACAACTCTCCTATCTCACTGTGGGAGCGCTCCATGACGGCGGAGCCGCCCCACATAAAATCGCGTATGCCTTCGCGTACGCGCGCGCTCACCTCGTAGCGCCTCTCCGATTCGAGGCTTCTCATATAGCCCGCTATCTCATCGGAGTCGCCGCCCGACAGATGCCAGAGCAGCCGTTCGAGATTGCTCGATATGAGTATATCCATCGATGGCGAACTCGTCAGGATGAATTCTCTGTTCGCGTCGTACACTCCCGTGCCTATGAGATCGGTCAGCACGCGGTTCTCGTTCGACGCGCAGACGAGACGCCCGACGGGCAGCCCCGCTTCACGCGCGTACCACGCGGCGAGGATGTTACCGAAATTCCCCGTCGGCACGACGATGATTATGTCGTCGCCCGAGGCTATCTCGCCACGTTCCACGAGCCTGACGTACGCGAAGTAGTAATAGGCGACCTGCGGCACGAGCCTGCCGATGTTGATGGAGTTCGCGGAGGACAGCCGGTATCCGCCGTCCGAGAGCGCGGCTTTGTAATCGCGGTCGCCCATTATCGCCTTGACGGCGTTCTGCGCGTCGTCGAAATTGCCCTCTATCGCGTAGACGTGCGTATTCGCGCCGCCCTGCGTGACCATCTGACGCTCCTGTATCTCGCTCACCCCATCCTTCGGGTAGAACACGAATATCTCCGTGCCCTCCACGTCCGCGAAGCCCTCGAGCGCCGCCTTGCCCGTGTCGCCCGACGTCGCGGTCAGAATCACGATCCTCCTGTTCTCGTTCTCCTTTCGGACGGATGTCGTCAACAGATGGGGCAGTATCGACAGAGCCATGTCCTTGAAGGCGGCCGTCCTGCCGTGGTATAGTTCGATAAAATTGGCTCGTTCCGTTTTGACGACTGGTGAGATTTCGGGCGAATCGAACTTGTCGTCGTAAGCGCCGTCAATGCAGCGGCGCAGTTCCTCATCCGTAAAGTCGTCGAGGAAAGCGCTCATGACGCGGTAAGCCACGTCGCGGTACGGCACGCCGGTCTTCCCGGCGTCAGCCCCCGCGCGCGACCCATCCGCGCCGGCCGCGCCATCCGCGCCGGAAAAATCGTAATCTATCTTCGGTATCTCCGTCGGAACAAAGAGTCCCTTGTCTGGCGCCAATCCCTGTATGATGGCCTGCGCCCCCGTGAATTTCGTCTCGTCGCCTCTCGTGCTGATATATTCCATACAACGCCTCTCACAAAACAATGGTATTTCCCAAAAATATACTCAAATGCCCCCTTGTTACGGAGCCATTTAAGTATATCATATGCCGGAGACGACAGGCGACGAAGCACATCACCTCGTCGTCCTCTTCCGTTTCAGGGATACAGGGGGTGGTTCTTGGTCTTTTCAGAGACGAAGGGAACGACCCATACTCCCGGGAAGAAGGAATCGGAATCGTCCCCTAACGTGTCCTCCGGAGGGAGTCCTAACCCGTATTATGGTTCAGGTTCAATATACGGGAGAGTAAGGCCACCGGGATAGGCGCTGACTCCCACCTCAGAATCATTGATGCTCCAGACGCCCTCGCTGTAAAATGCCGTCTTGCCGTTGTGATCACTGCCAAACTTCAGTTCATATATCTTGTTGCCGGGGGCAAAGGACATGGACAGAAAGTCACTCTCTTGATAGTTCGTACCGGTCAGCGCGTTGATCGCCGCAATCCAATCACTAGGTTCTGCCTTATCATTCGGGTCATTGACTCCGACACCTTCGCCGCACGCCTTTGACAAGTCATGTGTAGAGGGGTGAACGGCGGAGAGATCAAGATAGTACATCTCGGAGGCCATGGCCTGCAGCGCTATCGCCACAGTGCGCCCCTCGGCCTCGATTTCACTATCTCCCGCTTTGCGGATGTAGCCGGTCAGAGCGGGTATGGCGATGGCCGCGAGGATGGCGAGAATCACGAGTACAACGATGACTTCGACGAGGGTGAAACCTCTGCGCCCGCGGAAACGGGATGATCTAGTAGAGCGTTCTGTAAATAACTGACCACAGAAAAAGGCGATTTACCTGCACTAACGCACCTCTGATTAGCATGGTTATTTACAGAACGCTCTACTAGTTAGCCCCCCTCCCCCCTGGGGAATATTTGCATTTAGCACAATTCTTTTCATTGTTTGTTTCCTCCCCTTTCCGTTGCCGTTTGATCACAATGTCGGGCGGACAACGCATGGTTACTGTTGGGTGATATCTCTTCTCCGTATGCCGTCTCCCTTTCCGGCGCGCCAGCGCGGGCATTCCAGCGCAAGGCCGAAACTGTCGCGTGGTGGAAACGCTTCACTCCATATATTGTATACGAAAAATCAAAAATGTGAACATACGATTCTTGGCCTTCTAAATAGACATTAGGACACTTACAGATACTGGACAAAGCTTTTAACGATTTGCCCCCATGCGCCGCTCGTGCTATACTTTTCAACGATATGGAAAGGCAATTCGTTAAATTGTATCCATCTCGCAGTGGGTAGCCATGGCTGCTTAACCTTGTCAACGGCAGAAGACCCCCCTTTGGCAGTTAGGGGACTCGAAGCCAGACATGGGCCCATAGCTCAACGGTGGAGCAGGGGACTCATAATCCCTTGGTTGCAGGTTCGAATCCTGCTGGGCCCACCATCTACTTTGATAAACCTGCAGGCAGGACTCGAAGCCAGACATGGGGCCTTGCGTTAAGCGGGGGCGCCAGTGGCGCGCCCGTAGCAAGGCTAGCGAGTGAGCGAACGCGAGCGAGCGTAGCAAATGCGCAGCATTTGTTCGAATCCTG
>JAISZM010000156.1 GCA_031269205.1 Eubacteriales Family XIII. Incertae Sedis bacterium
ACGAGCAGCACGCAGTTGTCGGAATAGGTCTGCGCATAGACCTTGAACGCCTCGTATTCGGACGGGAACATCTGCACCCAGCTGTGCGCCATCGTGCCGAGGGAGCGGACGCCCCGCGAACGCTCGCATTCCACGCAGGCCGTACCTACGCAGCCGCCTATGTAGGCCGCGCGCGCGCCGAGTACGGCGGCGGCGGCGCCATGCGCCCTGCGCGTGCCAAACTCCATGACCGTGCGACCGCGCGCGGCCCTGACGATGCGATTTGCCTTCGTCGCTATTAGGCTCTGGTGGTTTATGATGAGCAGCAGCATCGTCTCGATGAACTGCGCCTGCATCATCGGTCCGCGCACCGTTATGATCGGCTCGTACGGGAACACGGGCGTACCTTCGGGGACCGACCACAGGTCGCACGAGAACTTCAATTCCTTGAGATGTTCGAGGAATCCCTCGGACAGGCCGCCCTTCGAGCGCAGGAACGCTATGTCCTCTTCGTCGAAACTCAGGCCCTCGAGATATTCGATGAGCTGTTCGAGCCCCGCCATGACCGCGAAGCCGCCGCCGTCGGGCACGCGGCGGAAGAAGTAGTCGAAGTAAGCCGTGTCCTCGGACACGCCCGAAACGAAATAGCCGTTCGCCATCGACAGCTCGTAAAAGTCGGTAAGAAGCGCGTGATTTTCCTTACTCATCGCGGATAATTATATCATATAAGGAGGGCGCGGCGGCGGTTCACAGCACGTAATTCAGATACTCTCCCGTGTATGATTTTTTGTTCTTTGCGAGTTCTTCGGGCGTGCCGGTCGCTATGACCGTGCCGCCCTTGTCGCCGCCCTCGGGTCCGAGGTCTATGATGTGGTCGGCCTGCTTGATGATGTCGAGGTTGTGCTCGATGACGACGACCGTGTTGCCGGCGTCGACGAGCCTCGACAGCACCTCGATGAGGCGCGCCACGTCGGCGAAGTGCAGACCCGTCGTCGGTTCGTCGAGTATGTACATCGTGCGCCCCGTGCCGCGCTTCGAGAGTTCCGTCGCGAGCTTGACGCGCTGCGCCTCGCCGCCCGAGAGCTGCGTCGACGGCTGGCCGAGCTTGATGTAGCCGAGGCCGACCTCGTCGAGCGTCCTCATCTGTCTGACTATCGTCGGAATGTTCTCAAAAAAAGCGAGGGCTTCGGATACGGTCATCTCCAACACATCATATATGTTACTTCCCTTGTATTTGACCTCGAGGGTCTCACGGTTGTAGCGCTTGCCTTTGCAGACCTCGCAGGGGACGTAGACGTCGGGCAGGAAGTGCATCTCTATTTTAATGATGCCGTCGCCCTTGCAGGCCTCGCAGCGACCGACCTTCACGTTGAAGATGAAACGCCCCGTGTTGTCGCCGCGCATCTTCGCCTCGGGAATCTGCGCGAAGAGATCGCGTATCGGCGTGAACACGCCGGTGTAGGTCGCGGGGTTCGAGCGCGGCGTCCTGCCTATCGGCGACTGGTCGATGTCGATGATCTTGTCGATGTATTCTATGCCCTCGATGGCGTCGTGCGCGCCGGCCGTGGTGTACGCCCTGTTCACCTTCCGGGCCAGAGCCTTGTAGAGTATCTCGTTCACGAGCGACGACTTGCCGGAGCCGGACACGCCCGTCACGCAGACGAATTTGCCGAGCGGGAAATCTACGTCGATGTGTTTCAGGTTGTTCTCCGCGGCGCCGAGCACGCGGATAACCTCGCCGCTCCCGGGCCTGCGCGACTGTGGCGTCTCTATGCGCTTCCTGCCCGAGAGGTATTGACCCGTGATCGACTTCTTCGCCTTCTTGATGTCGTCCGCCGTACCCTCCGCGACCAGGTAGCCGCCGTGTACGCCCGCGCCGGGGCCGACGTCGATGATGTGATCGGCCGCGTGCATGGTCTCCCAATCGTGTTCGACGACGAGCAGGGTGTTGCCGAGGTCCGTCAGGTCGCGCAGGGTTTTCAATAATTTGCTGTTGTCCCGTTGGTGCAGCCCTATGCTCGGCTCGTCGAGGATGTACATGACGCCGACGAGCGAGGAGCCTATCTGCGTCGCGAGCCTGATACGCTGCGCCTCGCCGCCCGACAGCGAACCAGCCGCGCGCGACAGCGTCAGATACTCGAGCCCGACGTTCACGAGGAAGGAAAATCTCTCGCGTATCTCCTTCAATATCTGCTTCGCTATGGACTCGTCCGTCCGGCTCAACTTCATGCCGTTCACGAAAACGAGGGCGTCGCGCACGGGCATGTCGGAAAGCTCGGCGATATTTTTGCCGCCGACCGTGACGGCGAGAACTTCGGGCTTCAGGCGCTTGCCGCCGCAGGCCTCGCAGGGTTCGAGCCTCATGTACTGCTCTATCTTCTCCTTCATGTAGTCCGACGCGGACTCGCGGTAGCGGCGCTCGAGGTTCGTCAGCACGCCCTCGAAAGCGTGATCCATCTTCGTGACGCGACCGGTAGAACGGCTCTTGTAGGTGTATTTCAAATGGCGGCCGCCCGTGCCGTGCAGCACCTCTTTTTTGAACGACTCGGGCAGGTCGCGCCACGCCGCCGTCTCGACGTCCACGCCGTGCTCGGCCGCGAGCGCTCCTATGATCTGGCGATAGTAGCCGACAAATTCCATGTGCGCGAACACGGCCGTCAGAGCGCCGTCGGGTATCGTCTTGTCCGGGCGCGTGATGATGAGCTCGGGGTCTATCTGCTGAATGTAGCCGAGTCCGTTGCAGACGGGGCAGGCGCCGAAGGGGCTGTTGAACGAGAACATCCTCGGCTCTAGCTCCTCGATGCTGACGCCGTGTTCGGGACAGGCGAGCTTCGTGGAGAGGACTTTTTCTTCCTCGTAGATGACGTCCTGGCTTCCCGTATCGCCGGCGCCGCCTTTCGCGGCTCTGCTTTTCGGTTTTGCGCCTTTCCCGGTTTTGCCGGCGGCGCTGCTGCTGTCCGCGGCGACGGTTTTGTCGGCGACGCTGTTGTTGTCCGCGGCGGCGGTTTCGCCGTCCGGAGTCTT
>JAISZM010000176.1 GCA_031269205.1 Eubacteriales Family XIII. Incertae Sedis bacterium
CACAGGCCTGAGCGTCAGAGCGGGGAACTCATCCAAAAGGTCGTAACGGTTCACGACGCCGAAACGCTTGACCGTGTGCGCGGGCGCGCCGTCCGGCCACCTCGCCCTCACATCCTGTCCTTCCGACGAGCAGCCGTTATCGAGTATGTCCTTGCACATCCGTATGAATATGGCGTCCGCTTTGCTCATTGTTTCCTCCAGTTCCGACGTCGCCACTGCTCCGCCGCTGTTTCCGCTCCGTCGCCGATCCGGATCGACGCTGCTCTCATTCCGGAGCCGACCAAGCTCGTCGCTATTTCCGCGCCGTCTCTCCTTCTATCCTGTTCAACGCAAAGAGTACCGCGTCCTCGAGTTTGCGCTCCTGTTCGGTAACATAGTAGTATCCCAAAAGCGCCTCGAAGGCCGTAGCCCATTTGTAGTCCATCGGATCCGCGTTCTTAGGCTTGGCTACGCTCTTTCGGTTGCGCGCCCTGCGCAGAAGAGCGCGCTCATCCTCGTCCGTCAGAATACCGCTTTCCTCGTCGAGCATCGCCTTTACGGCTACCGCCTGCGCGCCCGCGTTGACAAATCTGACGGCCGCGAGGTGCAGCCCTTCTGACCGCGTGGCGCCAGTGTCGACGATGTATTTCCTGACATAGACCTCGTATACCGCGTCGCCGAGGAAAGCGAGCGCCGTCGTGTTCATCCGCAACGCCTCGTCCTTACCGACAGGCTCGGGATACGGGTCTACGCACGAGCCGCCATGCAGCTCGCAGCGTTCATGGTCGTCTGCGTTCATGCGTTGTTACCATCCCTCTCTTTCCCCTTCAACCATATGACCACGCTGCCGGCCGCCACCACGATAGCGCCGCCGACGATCTGCAGCGGCGCTATCATCTCACCGAGACAGAGCCATCCGAAGAACGTCGAGGTCACGGGTAGCATATTCGAAAAAAGCGCGGTCGGCGTCACCCCTATCGAGCGAACCGAATTGATGTACACGACGAAACTGAAGCAGGTGCTCGGCAAAGCGAGATACAGAACGTCGTAGATAAAGTGCGCGTCTATCGACGCAACAGCGGGGAAGTTCATGACGGTGTAGGGCAGAGTGACGACGACCGCCGCCGTGAGCTGGTATATCGTGACGTCGAGCGGATTATAACTGCCACTGAGTCTGGCCGTGAGAAAATTGTATATGTTCCACGAAACAACGGCCACGCCCGCGAGCAGGAATCCGATGAACTGTCCGCTCAAGAGGGCCTTCATATCCGCGCCCACGACAAGCGTCACGCCAGCGATACAGATGATTATACCGAGAGATATGGCCAGCGTCGGTTTCACCTTGTAGATGAATATCTCGAGGATGATCGAGAGGACGGGTACGAAGGCGAGCACTATCGTGACGAGCGATATCTGCATGTAGTGCATCGCGTTGTATTCTCCGACCCAGTACATGATGTCACCGAAGAGCGCGCACAACACGAAGAAGCCGATGTCTCTCTTTCGCAGGAGGAAATGCCTGTCCCTGATGAGCTTGTAGGCGATGAGGAAGACCAAAGCCACCCCGTACTTGAAGCAGACGAGCGTCAACGGCGCGACGGTCTCCATCGCGTCTTTCGCCGCGATGTACTCATATCCCCAGACGATGACGAGTATGGTCATGAGAACATAGTTGACGGGTTTTGATAGCCAGTTGATTTTTTTCATTTTATGTATCTGGTAACGAATCCACAGCAGGCGCGATAAAGATTGATGGGTAAAACGTCTCTCGCCCGGGTCTGCTTACCATGTCGTATCCGCGAGCGAAGCCGGAGCGATTTCAACGGGATCGTATGATTTGCACGCCTTGTGGCGTATCCTTCAGCGTCACGCCTCGCTCAGCGAGCTCGTCCCTGATTTTGTCGGCTCTCGCCCAGTCCTTGCTCTCCCTCGCCTCGGCGCGTTCCTCTATGAGCCGCTGTACATCCGCGTCATACGCATCGTCCGAGCCGCCGCTTGTTGCGCCATCTACATCGTCCGCGCCCGTACGTTCGAGTAGGCCGAGCACGTTCGCGAGTTCGAGCAGTTCCGCGAGGGCCGCCTTCGCGTACTCTTTCGACGCGCCGACGCTGACCGCGCCGTTCACCTCCGAGATGAGTTCGTAGAGCGCCGCGATAGCGTCGGCCGTGTTCAGGTCGTCGTCCATCGACGCGATGAACTTGTCGCGGTACTTCCCGATTCCGGCGAGTGACTCCCGCTCCGCCTCCGTCATTTCATCCGAACCCTTTTCGGACAAATGCTCGAGCGTACGTTTCGCGTTGTACATGCGCTCGAGCGCGTTCTTCGACTGTTCCATAAGCTCGGCCGAAAACCCGAGCGGACTGCGGTAGTGTCCCGACAGCAGGAAAAATCTGATGATCTCCCCGTCATAGTCCTTCAGGATGTCGCGAACCGTAAAAAAATTCCCGCGCGACTTTGACATCTTGCTGTCGTCAATGGTGATATAGCCGTTGTGCATCCAGTAGTTAGCGAATGTCTTGCCGTTCGCAGCCTCGGACTGCGCTATCTCGTTCTCATGATGCGGGAAGGTGAGATCGCGGCCGCCCGCGTGAATGTCTATCGTATCGCCCAGATACTTCTTGGACATGGTGGAGCACTCTATGTGCCAGCCCGGCCTGCCCATTCCCCACGGGCTTTCCCACGCTATCTCGCCCCCGTCCTTGCGCGCCTTCCACAGCGCAAAATCGAGCGGATCTCTTTTCTTCTCGTCGACATCGACGCGCACGCCCGACTCGAGGTCGTCGATATTCTGCCCCGACAATTTTCCGTAGCCATCGAAGGCGCGCGTAGAGAAATAGACGTCGCCCTCCGTTTCGTAAGCGTAGCATTTGTCTATGAGAGACTGCACGAACGCGATGATCTCGTCCATGTTCTCCGTGACCTTGGGATGTACGGTGGCTCTCCTGATGTTCAGGGCGGCGGCATCCTTGTAATATTCGTCGATGTATTTCTCGCTGACTTCGCCGGCGGTCACCCCTTCCTCCTTCGCCTTGTTAATAATTTTGTCGTCCACGTCCGTGAAGTTCTGAACGAAGGTCACCTTCTTGCCCCGGTACTCGAGGTAACGCCTCAGCGTGTCGAACACGACAAACGGGCGCGCGTTGCCGATATGAAAAAAATTGTATACCGTCGGCCCGCAGACATATATCTTTATATCGTTCTCGTTGAGCGGACGGAACTCTTCCTTCACGTTCGTCAGCGTATTGTATATTTTCATGTGGACTCCTTCTTTTCGCTCTCTCTTTTTTTTATCTTCTCCTCCAAAAGACTGATACGTTTCCGCAGCGCGGCAAGCTCGATGGAAACGGGGTCGGGCATGTCGATCTGGTTCAGTTCTTCGCCCTTGCGCGTGACCCGTTTCACGACTCTGCCGGGTACGCCGACCACGGTCGAACCGGGCGGCACCTCGTCGAGTACGACGGAACCTGCCCCTATTCTCGATTCATCGCCAACACGGAAAGGTCCGAGTACCTTCGCCCCACTGCTTATCACGACGCGGTCGCCTATAGTGGGATGGCGCTTGCCCGTCTCCTTGCCCGTGCCGCCGAGCGTGACTCCCTGATAGATCGTAACGTCGTCGCCTATCTCCGTGGTTTCGCCTATGACGACGGCCATGCCATGGTCGATGAAGCAGCGCCTGCCTATCACCGCGCCCGGATGTATCTCTATCCCCGTCCAAAAACGCGTTGCCTGCGAGATGACTCTCGCGAAGAGTTTCGCGTTGTGCAGATAAAGCCAATGCGCGGGGTGATGCCACAGCAGCGCCCACACGCCGGGGTAGCAGAGAAGTATCTCCAGAGACGTGCGAGCCGCCGGGTCTCTGTCGCTCGCCGCCCTTATGTTTTCTGATGTGTCGTTGATAAAGCCCATTTTCGTAATTTCGTCCACGCGTAGCACGAGCCGCCGGGGCAGAGTTCTGCGCACCCGCAATCCCGCGAATTTCACTCCTCACTTGCTCGCCATCCACGCCTCAATAAAAGAGAGGCAGGTGTGCGCCAGCCCGTAAATTATATACTACTTCTATATGAATTACAAAGAATGGCCGACGTCCTTGAATTCAGCCGCGACAGCCGTGAAGGGTTCCTTGTCGTCTACAAAACCCAGAGCCTTATCTCCGGCGGACACGCCGACCACGTGGCTGTTCACTATGATGAAGGCGATGATGATCACGGCCGCCGCTCCTGCGGCGCCGCCTATCAGCCACGCTATCATCGTTCCGCTGAAACGCGCGGAAAAACCGAATCGTCCGGAAGAAGACGCGGCTGCGGACGTACTGTCCCGCCTGTCGTTTTCATCAGCGCCAAACATGGGTCGCCTTCCCTTGCCCCGACCTTCGACAGCGTCATGCTTCTTGCGGACGTGGCTTTTTTCAGGGGCGTGGCTTTTCTCACGCGCGCTGCGCGTCTCACGGACATCGTCTTCTTCCAGCACATCGTTTTCCCTGGTCGCCCGCTTGAGCGAGCCATTCTTGACCGATTCCGACGCGTCGTCCTTTTCGCGCGCGTCGGCAAGCTCGCGGATCGCCTTTTCGGCCTGTCTTTCTTCCTCGTCACGCGCGGCGTCTCTCCCCATCGAGTCCGATAATTTCCCGAAGAAGTTCCTCACGCCTTCCCGCGCGATGAACAGCGCCGCCGCTGTTTTCATGCGGGAGACATCGTCGTCACCGTATACGCGCTTTGCGGCTTCCGCGCGTCGCCGTTCGCGGCGCTCGTGTATGCGCCTTTCCACCTCGTCCTCCTGATCCCATTGACTGAAGATATCAGGCTCCTTGTCCTTGAACAGGTCGCCGAGGCGGAAGGATTGATCGGATTCGGCTCGCGGCACGGAGTCCTGCCTGGACGTTCCGTAGCTTGTGCTGTCAGCCAATTCGACAAACGGTTCGCTCTGTTTGAGACTTTCTTGACGCCCGGCGGCGCGTTCCGTATCCCCGGGCGTCCGGGCGTTGGCCT